>CAZATW010000024.1:0-36332 GCA_964488185.1 uncultured Coprococcus sp.
GAAGAGGTATTTTACTTCTTCCCTTTTTTTTGCCAATTAAAATTATACACTAACCCCTATGCATATACTGGCATGGCTTATTGCTTATGCAAATTGTGAGTTGTAGAGTTTTGTGTAAAATCCGTTCATTGCCAGAAGCTCGGTATGGCTGCCTTGCTCTATAATATGTCCGTCTTTCATTACAAGTATGACATCGGATTCTTTTATGGTTGATAATCTGTGCGCTACCACAAAGCTGGTTCTGCCCTTCATCATTTTAGCGAATGCTCTCTGTATCCTGATTTCTGTTCTTGTATCGATAGAGGAGGTAGCCTCATCAAGTATAAGCATAGGCGGCAAATCCAGCATAACTCTTGTAATACAAAGAAGCTGTTTCTGTCCCTGCGATAGATTTCCTCCATCCTCTGTAATGACCGTGTTATAACCGTCAGGAAGCCTTTTTATAAAGCTGTGCGCATGAGACTGTTTCGCAGCAGCTATTACCTCTGCATCCGTAGCATCAGGTCTTCCGTATGCGATATTATCTCGTATCGTGCCTGTCTTAAGCCATGTCTCCTGAAGAACCATACCATAATTCTTTCTCAGGCTCTTTCTTGTGACCTGCCTTATATCATATCCGTCAACACGGATGCTTCCTGCATCCACATCATAGAATCTCATAAGCAGGTTAATCACTGTACTCTTTCCGCAGCCTGTAGGACCCACTATAGCTACTCTCTGTCCCGGCTTTACATCCAGATTCAGATTCTTTATCAGCTCCACGTCTTTATTGTATGAGAAATCAACATTATCAAGCTTCACCTCACCCTTGACATTCTCCAGCTCATAAGGATTATCAGCCTCGGATATCTCAATGTTTTCATCTATAAGCTCAAATACTCGGGCTGCGGATGCAAGAGCATTCTGAAGCTCCGTAACGACACCTGAAATTTCGTTAAACGGCTTGGTATACTGGTTTGCATAGCTAAGAAAGCTTGTGAGCTGTCCTACGGTAATAACACTCTTGATAGCCATGATTGCACCTACGATACCAACTCCTGTATAAACAAGACTGTTTACAAATCTCGTACATGGATTGGTGGTTGAAGAGAAAAATGTGGCATTGAGTGCCGCCTTATTTAATCTTCCGTTTATCTCCTGAAACCGTTCATTCACATTTTCTTCCATTGAAAAGGCGGTAACAACCTTTTGGTTTTCCACCATTTCATTGACAAGAGAGGTCATCTCACCCTTTATCTCGGACTGCTTTTTAAACATGTTATATGTTTTCTTTGCAATAAACGAAGCAACAAATAAGGACACCGGTGTTATGCAAACAACGACAAGCGCTATCAGCTTATTGATGGATATCATAAAGCAAAGTGTTCCTATAATCGTCATAACGCCCGTAAAAAGCTGGGTAAAGCCCATCAGAAGACCGTCAGAGAACTGGTCAACATCCGCTATGATTCTGCTGACGATATCACCATGTGTATGTGAGTCAATATAGGAAAGCGGCAGTCTCTCCAGCTTCTTATACGCCGTTGTTCTCACATCATTCACTACTCTGTAAGTAACCCTGTTATTTAAAATATTCATAATCCACTGTGCTACGGCGGTTATGGCAATTACGATACACAGCTTTATAAGGATTTCCGTAAGTCCGTCAAAATCCACTTCTCCCGGACCTATTATCTTATCCACTCCATGACCTATCAGTATCGGTGCATATAGTGTAAGAACGACTGATACGGCTGCACATACAAGTGACAGCACGACTAAAAAACGATATCGCTTTATATACTTTAGAATTCTGGCTATGGTAGCTTTATTTTTTGATTTATTGTGAGTACTCATTACACTACCTCCTTACACCATGCCAAATGCTGTACCATTTGATTCAGCATTTGGTATGCCATCATTGGCAATTCGATTTCCGTCAGTTCCATTTCCTGCGGTCTCATCAGATGACAACTGTGACTGACATATCTCCTGATAGACCTCACAGCTCTTAAGTAATTCATGATGAGTACCCATGCCTGCGATTTCGCCATCATCCATAACGATTATCATGTCGGAATTCATAATGGTTGAAGCTCTCTGTGACACGATAAATACCGTCATATCCTCTGAATATTCCCTAATCGCCTTCCTGAGTGCTGCATCAGTAGCAAAGTCCAAAGCCGATGCACTGTCGTCAAGAATCAGGATTTCCGGCTTTCTTACCACTGCTCTTGCTATAGTAAGTCTCTGCTTTTGTCCTCCTGACAGATTTTTTCCGCCCTGTGTTATCTTAAAATCGATTCCGCCATCCTTTTCATCCACAAAATTCTTTGCCTGTGCTACCCTTAAAGCTTCATCGATTTCCTCTTTTGTGGCATCCTGCTTGCCCCATCTGATATTCTCTGCTATTGTTCCCTGAAACAGAACTGATTTCTGCGGAACAACGCCAACCTTCATACGAAGCTCCTTAAGCGGATAATTTTTCACATTTACTCCGTCTATCAGTACCTCACCTTCCGTTGCATCATAAAATCGCGGAATCATATTGACAAATGAGGACTTCCCTGAGCCTGTACCGCCGATAATACCAATCGTCTGTCCTTTTAAAACAGTCAAATCAATATTGGCAAGTGACGGTTCCTTTGCCCTGTCATATTTCAACGTAACATTTTTAAACTGCAGCTTTGGTGCATTCGATAAAGTCATATCGGAATTCACCCCCTGTCCGTCTACTATGGAAGGCTGCTGTTCAAATACCAGATTAATACGCTTTGCACATGCTATTGATTTCGTTATATTAATAATAAGATTTGCCAGCTTTACAAGCTCTACAAGGATTTGTGACATATAATTGATAAGAGCAACAACCTGCCCCTGTTCTAAAATGCCGATATCAGTCTGCTTTCCCGCTATCCAAATAATGAGAGCTGTAGCCAGATTAATAATTACATAGGTTACAGGATTCAGAAATGCTGAAATCCGTCCGACAAACAACTGAACGCCCATCAAATTATCCGTTGCCTTATCAAATTCCTCAATCTCCTTTTCCTGTCTGTTAAAAGCTCTTATTACCCTTGCTCCTGACAGATTTTCTCTTGTCAAAAGTGTAACCCTGTCAAGTCGCTCCTGAACCTTTTTAAACAGCGGAATACTAATCAGCATGATACCAAAGACAACGATAGACAAAAGCGGGATAGCTACTACAAATGTCATCGCAGATTTCACATCTATGGTAAATGACATAATCATTGCACCAAATACGATAAACGGCGAACGAAGAAATAAGCGCAGAACCAGATTTACGCCTGTCTGGATTTGGTTTGTATCACTTGTCATTCGGGTAAGAAGTGTCGATGTTCCAATGTTATCAATTTCCGTATATGACAGAGTCGATATATGCTGAAACAAATCATTTCTGAGAGCTGTTCCAAAGCCTGTGGCAGCCTTTGCCGAAAAAAACTGCGCCGTAAGGGAACAGACAAGACCTATAATGCCGAGCGCAACCATAACAAGACACATCTTCAGTACATAGTTCATATCCTCGTTTGCAATACCTACATCAATAATATTCGCCATAACAATAGGAATAAACAATTCAAAGCATGCCTCCAGCATTTTAAAAAGAGGTGCCAGTACTGATTCCTTTTTATATGCTTTTAAATATCTAAGTATACCCTTCATTTTTTCTCCAATCTATATGCAAAATAGGGACGCCGGTTTCAGACGTCCCTATTTATATTCTTTAATATAATTATTCCTCTTCCGGAAGGTTCGCGTTATGATAAACTGCCTGAACATCATCATCCTCGTCAAGCATATCAATAATTCTTGTAAATTTCTTTACTGCATCAGGATCTGTCAAATCCACATAATTCTGAGGTATCATTGTAACCTCAGCCTGCGCCATCTGAACACCGTCCTTCTCAAGCGCTTCTCTTACCGATGAAAAATCCTCAGGTGTCGTAAGTATCTCGAAGCTGTCTTCCTCCTCTGAGAAATCTTCAGCCCCTGCATCCAGTGCCATCATCATCAAATCATCGGCCTCAATCGCACATTCTTCCTTGTCAATGATGATCTGCCCCTTTTTGTCAAACATATATGATACACAACCTGTTGTTCCGACGTTTCCGCCTCCCTTTGTGAAGCAGTTACGAACATTTGCAGCCGTTCTGTTCTTGTTATCTGTAAGTGTATCTACGATGATGGCTGTACCATTTGGTCCATAACCTTCATATGTATTGACTACATAATTTACTGAATTGGCATCCCCGGCAGCACGGTCTATACCACGCTTTATGGTATCATTCGGCATGTTATTTGCTTTTGCCTTTGCAATAACATCACGAAGCTTACTGTTATTTTCAGGATTTGGACCTCCCTCTTTAACAGCTACAACGATTTCTTTACCTATAATGGTAAATATCTTGCCTTTAGCTGCATCGTTTTTTTCCTTCTTATGTTTAATATTTGCAAATTTTGAATGTCCTGACATCTCTACACTCCTTGTATATTCTGTTTATTCTTATGTTTTACACTGCCATTGGCAGTCCACTAAATGTTTATATTACCACGTTTGGTATTATTTTTCAACCTTGGTAATCTGTACCTGCTCAATCATCTTGTTTTTTATCTCACACACCTTGAACAAATATCCCTGATAGACAATCTCTACATCCTCATCAGGATACGGAAGCCTTCCAAGTTCAAATAAAAGGAATCCATTTAACGTCTGAAAATCCTCATCAGGAAATTCTATATCAAGAATCTCACAGACCTCATTAAGCTCTGCCCTTCCATTTACTATGTATGTGTCGCCCTTCTTTTCAATATCCTCTGTTTCATCATCATATTCATCAAATATGTTTCCTACGATTTCCTCCAGAATATCCTCCATTGTAATAACACCTTCGGTCTGCCCGTATTCGTCTACCACAATCACCATATGTATCTTACCTGTCTGCATTTTTTTAAACAGCTTTGATATATTAAATGTAGGATGTACAAATACCGGCTGGGCTACGATTTCAGATAATTTCAGATTTTTATCCTTTAAATATGCATTTACCAAATCTTTAAAATAAAGGATGCCGACTACGTTATCGATATCGTCCTCATAAACAGGGTACCTCGAATAATTGTTATCCAGCATAACCTGCATTGTTTCATCCAGCGACATATTGATATCAATGCCCACAACATTTGACCTTGCAGTCATGGCGTCTCTTGTTTCCTTATCACTGAATTCAAATATGTTGGTAATCATCTCCATTTCTTCATCGTGAATAAGCCCCTGCTCATTCCCTTCATTTACCATGGATATAATTTCCTCTTCAACTTTTTCTTCTTCTGTCTTCTTATTAAACACCTTCATACCTCAGACACTATGGTCTCTTCATCACCTCTTATTTTAAAATAGTTCAAGACTTATCATCAATGCATTATTTACTTTCTCTATTATCTCATCACTTATATGACATACCTTTTCTTTCAACCTTTGCTTATCTATCGTTCTAACCTGCTCCAAAAGGATAACCGAATCCTTTGCGAGAGCGCATTTGCCTGCATCTATTTCAACATGTGTGGGCAGCTTTGCCTTATTCATTTTACTTGTTATTGCTGCACATATTACCGTCGAGCTATGCTTATTTCCTGCTTCATTCTGTATAATAAGTACAGGTCTTACACCACCTTGTTCAGAACCGACAACCGGTCTTAAATCAGCGTAATATATGTCTCCACGCCTGATTATCAACTTTTTCACCCCATTTATCAATACTATGTAATGACTCATATATATATTATGACTATCACTACAAAAAGTATTTCCAATAAATAGCATGAATATTCAGTGTCAGGCAGAATCCATTAGAAATACATGATAAATTGCTACAAGTCCAGATAATTCAGTACAGCAGTCTGTTTCCCATCTCTGATGTATATTCTTGGAACACGCCTTCCTATATTACATATCAGCTCATAATGAAAGCTGGCAGCAGGCTCTGCAACCTCTTCTACAGGAATACTCTTGTCACCGCATGAGCCTATCAGTATCACCTTATCCCTTACCTTTACATCAGGAATATCCGTTACATCAACCATAAACTGGTCCATACATACCCTGCCTACGATAGGCGCATATTCTCCATTTATTATAACTCTTCCTATATTGGACTGTGCCCGCGGATATCCATCTGCATATCCTGCCGACACAGTAGCGATTCTCATATCCTTGTTTGCTACATAAGTCCAGCCATATCCGATTCCTGCCCCTGCTTTTATATCTTTGACATGTATTACTCTTGATATCAGCTCCATCGCAGGCTTCAGCTCTGCTATGGAGGCATCCACCTCTGTGGACGGATACAGACCATATGTCACAATACCCGACCTTACCATATTATATCCTGTATTATTCATCTCCATTATTGCCGCACTGTTGGCAATATGCTTGATGGGAATATCGATACCCATTTCTTTTAACTTATTATTTATCCATGTAAAATCCGCAAGCTGTTTTTCTGCGGATTGCTTATCGTATTCATCAGCCTTGGCATAGTGGGTAAATATTCCCTCTATTTCGATTCCCGGCATACCGCTTATCGTCTTTATTGCCGCAATCCCTTCCTCATTACATGGAAAACCGATACGGTTCATACCCGTATCAACCTTTATATGTATTTTTACTTTCGTCCCCTTTTGAACTGCCATATCAGATAACTTCAGGCAGCTCTCCACATCATACATGGCAGGTCTTATTTGATACGAAATAAGCTGTTCAAAGTCACATGCATCCGTATATCCCAAAATGATAATCGGTTTATCAATACCGCCTCGTATAAGCTCTATTCCTTCATCAATAAATGCCACTGCATAAAAATCTACTATATCATATATAGCCTTTGACACAGGAACGGCGCCGTGTCCATAGGCATCTGCCTTTACAACGGCAAGAAGCTTCTGCTCCTTATCCATCAATCTTCTCATCTCCAGCAGATTCCATCTGATATTATCCAAATTAATATCTGCTTCAATCCTATATATTCTGTCCATTTCTATTGCCTCCAAGTACATATGGAATACAATCCGCTACATCGCCCGCTATCATTCCATAGCTTCCTTTATCCTGCACTGCATAATCTCCTGCAAGTCCATGTATATACACACCAAGCTTTGCTGCAAGGAACGGAGATACACCCATTCCGGAAAGCGCCGCTATGATTCCTGCAAGCACATCACCTGTACCACCTGTAGACATCCCGTTGTTGCCGGTTGTATTTACATATACATCACGATTCCCGTCGCTTACACAGGTTCTGGCATCTTTCAGTACACATACCACTTTATAATTATTTGCAAATTCCCTGCAAAATTCAGGCAGATTACTCTTCAAGCCGGAAACGGTAATTCTACTCATTCTTTCCATTTCCTTCAAATGAGGTGTTACGATCGTCAAACCGTCTCTTTCTTTTAGCCGATTCATATTCTCTGCAAGTATATTAAGCCCATCTGCATCTATAATCAATGTCTTTTTATACTCCGATACGGCTTTGGCAAGCATGGTATGGGATATTTCATCTCTTCCCAGTCCCGGCCCTATTAAAAGTGTATCGCCATATGTCATAGCATCAATCGTTGCACGGATAGCTGAAGCTTCATCCTGATATGTCATTATAAGCGCCTCGGGAACAAGTGTCCCTATGATAGCTCTGTTTCTTTCATGTGTATATACCTTTACCAGTCCGCAGCCTGTCCGATATGCCGCTTTTGCCGCAAGGACAGCAGCACCCGAAATATCCATACTTCCTGCAATCATGGCAACCCTCCCATAGCTGCCTTTATTGGAAGAATTCTTACGTGTTGGCAAATACTTCAAGTCCTCTATATCATATGTGTGCAGGCACGGTTTCACAGCTTCAATTACAGATGAAGGAAAGCCTATCTGTGCCATTACAACTTTCCCGCAGAAATCACTTCCCGGATAAAATACCATTCCCGCCTTAAGAAGTCCAAAGGTTACGGTAACATCTGCACGAAATGCCGTCCCCATAATACCGCCTGTCGTACTGTTGACACCCGATGGTATATCGATTGCAACCTTGATACCGTTCATGTTGTTTAATTTCTTTATAACGTCAAACTGTATTCCTGTTATATCGCGGCTTAATCCCACGCCGAATATGCCATCCACAATAAAGTCATATTCTTTGTCAGGAAGCTCACTGTATACCGTTATATCAAGATGTCTGATGATATCCATCTGTTTTTTGAAGCTGTCGCTTTCTCTCTTCAGTCCACCGATATCATATACATCTACATAATATCCTTTTTCATGAAGCAATCTTGCAGCCGCCAAACCATCTCCACCGTTATTGCCTCCCTCTACGGCAATCAAAAAGCGTGACATTCTCCCCGCCTCTTCTCCATGTCTGGAAGCTGCACGGCATGCTGCCATTTTATCAAGCTCAAGAAATAACGCATATGCTGCCCTTTCCATCAGAACAAGCCCCGGTATACCAATCTCTTCTATTGTTCTTCTATCTATCTCCTGCATCTCGGCAGAAGAAGCCAGATATTTCATATATTACCTCGCATCCTTTTCTATTCTTCTTAAAAACAACATACTGAGTATTGCAAATACCAATATAAATATCAGTAATACAAGCCATACAAAGAGCAATTCCTTTGAAGATGCCACATAGTAGCTTTCACTTGCTGTCGGCATAATGACCGCAAGCTGACCTGATTCATCCTCAAGTACGGCTCTCGATATCATTCCGTTTAAATGTGCGATTCTTCCAAGTGCTGACATACCCCAATGGCTTATTGTAAGCTTTGAAATAAATTCTACCACGCCACCGCTCAGCTTAAAAAGTACACCCGAAAGCACAAGCTGTATGATAATGATAATTGGCGCAATCAAATTTGCCAATTCATTTGTCTTTACAATTGATGAAATGAGCATTCCCATTGCATCGGCAGCATACATAATCAAAAATATGCTTATGTAATATTTTAAAAACGAGCCTCCGTTAAAGATTAAATCTGATGATGGAAAGTCCAGCAATGTATAACATATAGCCGTCAATATCGCACTTTGAATCAGACAGATAATTGCCTGTACAAGTAATATAGCCATTATATATGACGGTATTTTCATATTTGTCATATATTCTCTTTTTACAATACTTCTCTCTTTACATATCTCCGTAAGAGAATTGAACATACCTATATAGATTACTGCACTTGTTATTGCAAACAATGCCGATGATGCATTCTCGAAGCACTCAAAGGTATTCTTTCTTGATACATAAGAAAGTAATAAGCCTATTACCACAGGAAATAAAATAATCATCATAAGCTTCGCTTTATTGTTCATGATTATTTCAGCATTTCGCTGTGTCATTATCATCATTTGACGTCCCGCGCCAACTTCTTTTTTATTTCCCATCACTTTATCTCCTTGTCTGCCTGTAATACTGGTCATACTCATTTGTATGTTCCCTGATTATCTTGTAGACATCCGTCATATCCGTTACATGGAACAAATCGTAAGCCTCCTCCGGTGAACCTGCAAAACACAGCTTTCCGCCCGGTGCAAAAAACAATATCTTATCAAACATATTTATATTTTTCAGTGTATGCGTGATAACAATAACTGTTTTTTCATGTACATGAGCCAGACTCCGCAAAGAACTGATAAGGTTTGTTTCCGTCTCCGGATCCAGTCCCGATGTCGGCTCGTCAAGGAAAAGAATAGGCGGGTCGGATACAAGCTCAGAAGCAATACTCACTCTCTTTCTCTGTCCGCCGCTTACCTTTTTCACATCACTTGCCTGACATTTTGCATCAAGTCCCAGCATCTGAAAGGTCTGGTCTATTCTCTGTTCGCGCTCCGCCTTATCAATATCCTTCGGAAGGCGCATCTTTGAAATATATCTTAATGTCTGTCTTACACTGATTCCGTTCCGGAGCAAATCCTCCTGAGGTACATAACCAATTTGCTTCTTTAACTGGTCTTTATGCGTATAAAGATTGATTCCATCCATATAAACCGCACCCGAGGTCGCCTCTTCATAACCGTTGATACAGTTCAGAAATGTGGTCTTACCGGCTCCTGAACCGCCAAGTACCGCTACAAATTCCGATGGCTCTATTGTAACACTGACCCTGTCCAGAATACATTTCATATGATTATTCTGCTTGTACGAAGGGTTCGTTTTAGGGCACTTTACAACCTTTGATATATCATCTATCCACAGCTCACAGCCTGAGTTTGGAAGATTGTATATCAACATTCCTCTTGTATATATGATTTTTATATTTACAATCTGTATAATATCCTTTTCATTTAATACGACAGCGCCTTTCACTGCTGCCCTATTGACAAATGTACCGTTCTTACTATTTAAATCCTGATATACCCATCTTCCGTCGATACGGTTAAATACCCCATGCTGTCTCGATATTTGTACAGATGGTATACAGATATCCCCCTGACCGGCAGCACGGCCTACATATACCTGATTTGTCATGCCATCTTCAAGATATCTTACATTCCACTTCTGTCTGGAATAGTCAAACATGGAAAAGATCATAAGTACACCAAACTGGTCATTATGACTTCTTACTTCTATAACAGAACCTTCCGAAAGCGGTGCTGCAGCACCGTTTCCCTGATAATACTTTCCATCTACAAATGTACCGTTTGTACTGCCTGCATCTACATAATAGTATTGTTCCCCGTTTTTAAAAATTGTTCCGTGAATACGCGACATAACAGGACTATCCATCATCACATCCACATCCGGCATATTGGAAGCCCTTCCGATTACATTCTTATCCTTTACAAGCCTTTCCGTCGTTATTTGACCCTGTATCAGAATAATCAGGCTTCCTCTTTTTGTTCTTTTCGCTATTTGAGCCATATCCTTTTCCCCTTACTTTTCGTCTGTAGATTCACAGCCTTGTCTGTATTTCTTATTTAACGATTGAACGCTCTCTTCCTCGTGGCATCAAGAATGTCGTTTCTTAGGGATGCCACATCCTGATATCGGTCCTCTATCTGAAGCGCCATACATTTCATGATAATTTTGTCTAATTCCGTACTGACAAATGCATTTACACTTGATATCGGCTTCACATCATCCTCCATAACACGGCTTACCGATTCAGAAGGAATGCATCCTGTCAAAATACGATACATCGTCGCCCCAAGTGCATATATATCTGTCCAGGGTCCCTGTCTTCCGTTTCTGTTAAACTGCTCCGGCGGGGCATAATTCGGTTTTATCACAATCGATACCGAAGATTTTTCATCAGGCTGATTACGTGCCGCTCCAAAATCTATAAGCTTTACCGTCATATCACTGCATATAAATATATTATCCGGACTGATATCTCTATGTATCATCCCGATTTTGTGTATTTCATCCAACGATTCAATAACCGAAAATATAATATTGATAGCCATGTCAAGAGATGCAACATTTCCGGTTCTTATCATATAGTCACTTAAATTTTCACCTCTCAACAGTTCCATGATAATATATGCCGTATTGTTTTCCTCAAAAAAATCATACACGCGTACAATACTCGGAACATGATTAAATTTCATAAGGCTCCTGCCTTCTTCCAAAAAGCTTTCTATACCTTTGGAATATGAAGGCATTTTCCCAACCTCACATGTTCTTATCGCCATCGAATTGATTGCCCTGTTTGCCATCTCCTGAGGATAATATTCTTTTATCGCTACAGGCATATCTTGATACAAATCCCATGCATGATATGTAATACCAAAGCCGCCGGAACCAATTACGGTTCCAATCTCATATCTGCCATGAAGTACAGCCCCCGGCCATATATGATGCTGGGCGGCGGGCGGGATTCCTCTTCTATAGCCGCAGTACGGACATATATTTCCTATTCCATTATATTCATATAAGCAATTAAGACAATGTGCCACACGCTCTCCTTTATCACTTTTACCACATTCATTTATCCCTGATTGAATAAAGCCCAGTATTCCGGCGTCATATACAAAATATATATACCGGTATCGTCATATAGGAGAACGACACACATTTTTTCGTTTTCCCACATATACATTGTACCATAATCTGTGCCCTCTCCCAGCCAAAGCTCCAGTCCTTCCAAGGATTCTTTTACGTCACTGTCTGTATATTCCTGACCGGCTACTGCGACAGCCTCTACTTTTCCCTGTTCATCAGCATCAATCTCAATGGTGGTATATAAATTTTTATTTGTATATGCAGTATAAATATCGCCGTTACCATCATCGGACTTTATATATGTTACCTCTGCAATATCTACTACAGACTCGGCATCATTTTCAAATATCCCTTCATCGACATATATGATTGGTGGAAAATCATATATATATAATCCCAAATTCACATAATCGTCATCCCCACCATCTTCAGTAGTGGATTTTGATGTCTCTTCTGTCGTAGCTTCCGTCGTAACGGTATTCTCCTTTTTTCCATTAGATTCCTCATCCTTTTTTTTAACAACTGCAATTATAATTACAGCTATCAATATGATACCGACAGCTATAAGCGACATCATCAAAATAATTCCACCCATACCGGAGGATTTATCTTTAGATTTGACAGGCTGTACATTTCCTCGATACACGCCCTCCGGCTTCTGATTCTGATATCCCCCAGATGCCGGTGCCACATATCCTGAATGATTCTGTCCCGTAAACGAACCGTTTTGATTTGTACCTAAACCGTTTAGTATGTCATATCTTAGCTGGGCTGCCGACTGATATCTGTTTTCAATCTGCAACGCCATAGCCTTATAAATAATAGTATCAAAATATGCCGGTACCGTATTATTCAGTGTAGACGGTCTTATAAGGTCATCTTCCATATATCTGCCTACGGATTCCGGCGGCATTTTGCCGGTAAGAACCTTGTATATTGTTGCGCCAAGGGCATAGATATCCGTCCAAGGTCCCTGTCTGCTCTTTTTCTTAAACTGCTCCGGTGGGGCATAATTCGGTTTTAAAACAATGGAAAGTGTTTTATCCTCATCCCCATAGCTTTCTCTTGACGCACCAAAATCAATGAGCTTTATCTGTCCATTGTTCTGAATAAATATATTGTCGGGACTAATATCCCTATGTACCATGCCTGCCCCATGTACTGCTTCAAGTGCATCCAGTACTCTCAGCATATAGTTTATGGCAACATCATAGCTCAGTCTTCCGCCGCTGTCTGATGCATATTGCGACAGGGATTTTCCTCTTAAATACTCCATAACAATATAGGCTGTTCCATTCTGCTCAAAGAAGTCATACACCTGAACGATATTCTCTACTCCTCTGAACTTCGCCAAACCCTTTGCTTCATCAAGAAAGCTGTTCAGTCCCTTTGCAAATACCTGTTCTTTTCCAATCACCGACAGACTTACCGATTTGTGATCTTTATCTCTGCTGACCATTCCATTTGGATAAAATTCCTTTACCGCCACAGGGTTTCCTGTCTGGAGGTCAACAGCTCTATATGTAATACCAAATCCGCCCGCACCGATCACCGTGCCAAGCTTGTATCTGTCCTTGAGTTTAATACCCAATTCCAGACAAAACTCATGCGGCTTATATTTCCAGTTGCCGAAATCACAATGAGGGCATACCTTTAAGCCCGCATCATATTTATTTAAACAATTTAAGCATATCTGCATCTTTTTTCCATCCTTTGTCTATATATTTGTTCTATGATAGTCTTACGGAAATAGCCGAATAATTATCCATGTTCTTATTTTTTCCGTTTTTTATAATTTGCTTTTCCATTAATGTAATCCACTTTTTTGAGGTTCTTGATTTCTTTAATGTCCTAGCCATATAATTTTCATCTATAAGCTCCCAGAATCCGTCTGTACATAGAAGAAATGCCCCGCCTTCTTCCACGTCTACATCCTTTGTAACGGTATATGTATTTGTTTCACTCCAAGCATTTCCCATAACCCTGACAAGTTTATTCCTGTCTTTATGGAATCTTATCTCTTCTTCTTTTAATTCACCTGCATGGACAAGCATCTGCGGAATACTATGGTCTAATGTCCTTATGTATCCCTCCCGATAGAAATAGTACAATCTTGAATCTCCAATATGTCCAAAGCAAGCTTTACCATCTCTTATAAATAAAACTACAGCCGTCGTTTTCATCTGTTCTGTTGCATCATGCTTGCTCTGTAACTCAAGAAGCTCTTTCTGCGCTCTGGTAAACGCCTCATCCATATCAAAATATTTCGCAGCTTCTCTATAGTATTTAAGAATGGACTCCACTACACAGCTTGAAGCTTCGTCGCCGCGGCCCATTCCACCTAACCCATCACATACTACAAAACAAAAACTCCCGTCAATATTCTCATATCCAATATAATCTTCATTTATTTTTCTGTTTCCCTGACGGTTAACATCAGCGATATCTATATTCACGCTTTTCTCCTATCAAATAGACCTAATGTATATACGTTCTAGTTTACTCATTTTTGTGTGTTCCTGCAACAAAAAAGGACAATTTCTTTACGAAATCATCCTTTTTATAATAAGTATTTGATTTTTATCTCTTCTTTAAAAACTCTGGAATCTTTATGCTTTCATTTTGGGAAACCGGTCTTGTATGCTTTGGCTCTGTCGGAGTTACCGGTGTAGCCGGCTTTGTAAATGATGGAGCCTTACCTCTGCTCTGTGCCGATGTCTCGGACAAAAATGCCGGTCTTGTAACCGAATTTCCAAGGCTCTGTCCTGCAAATGTAGCAGGCTTCGTCTCCGTCGCAGGTGTTGTAGCTGCTGCTGATGCAGTCATGCTTTCAAATAAAGGTGAAGCGGTTCCGGCAAATCGGTTTACCGTTTCAGCGCTGTTTGCCTTCTCAAGACCTGTTGCTATGATTGTAATGCTGATTTCCTCACCAAGATTATCATTGTCAACAGTACCAAAGATAATATTTACACCATCTCCTGCCTGCTCTGTCAGATATGTTACAGCGTCATATGCTTCAACAATACCAACATTACCTGAGAAGTTCACGATGATATCTGTAGCACCTGAAACAGTTGTCTCAAGAAGCGGTGAATCCATTGCCTCCTTAATAGCATCCACTGCTTTATTCTCGCCGCTTGCAGAACCAATACCGATATGAGCAATACCCTTATCGCGCATAACCGTCTGAATATCCGCAAAATCAAGGTTAATAAGACCCGGCTTGTTAATAAGGTCCGTTACACCTTGTACACCCTGCTGAAGAACCTGATCCGCCTTCTTCAGTGCATCAGGAATACTTGTTCTCTTATCACATATCTGCAACAACTTATCATTTGGTATAACAATCAGTGTATCGACATTCTCTTTCAGCTTAGCAATACCCTCTGTTGCATTTCTCATACGAGGCTTACCTTCAAAACCAAACGGCTTTGTAACGACACCTACTGTAAGAATACCAAGGTTCCTTGCCATCTCTGCAACAACTGGAGCAGCACCGGTACCGGTACCGCCACCCATACCACATGTTACAAATACCATGTTGGCATCCTTGATGATGTCAATAATCTCTTCTCTATTTTCTTCTACTGCACTGGCTCCGATTTCAGGCTTCGCACCGGCTCCAAGACCCTTTGTAAGCTTTTCGCCTATCTGAATCTTCGTAGTAGCTCTGCTAAGTGAAAGAGCCTGCTTATCCGTGTTAATAGCAATAAGCTCTACTCCTTCAACATTTTCATCAATCATTCTGTTTACTGCATTGTTTCCGGCTCCTCCAACTCCAATAACAAGTATTCTTGCCGGTGTTCTCTCATCGTTTGATTTTATTTCAAGCAAGGTAATGTCCTCCTTATATTATTTATATGTATAGCTATATTATCACATTCGTATTTACATAATACGATTTTTTGATAAATAACGCAACATTTTTTTTACTTATTTTCCTTAAATATCGCATTTCCATCATTTGCGTCATAATTCGACATATCCAGTGTACCTGTTTTGCCCTGCAGCTCACCCAATATGCTGCCAAGATTCATCAGCTTGTCCTCAAGATTTGTTCCCTGTCCAAGCTGAATCTTTATATTATCCTTTCGGAGAATAATCTCCTCGTCACCGTTAAACCTGATTTCATTGATAATCAAATCATTTTTTTCTATAAGCTGTGTCATGGTAAGAATATTCTGAAACATTTTCTTATCTTTCACCGGAAGTGCTTCTCCTACCACAATACTGTTAAATGAAAGGCCTTGTATACATGGAATATCCGGAAGCTTCTCAGCAGATGTTTCAAGCACTACACCGTCATCATCAAAATATACATACTGGTCCATATACATGACGCAACCTGCCATAGACTTTTCATATACCGTGATGGTAATTGTGTTTTTTCCGATTATTTCTATATCAAATTTGTCTATGAATGTTACATTTTCAATCGGATGAAGTTTATTCTCCAAATAAAACATTACCGTATTATCAACAGACTTATCATTCGTCACAATAGAAATAATTTCCTCATCCGTATAATGTTCACTTCCCGTCACCTGTATCTTATCCAGCTTGTAAGCACTTCTTATGTATATGATTGCACTAAGCGCAATAAAAACAAGGATGCCAAACACGATAGCTATTATTTTAAGTATCGGCTTAACTGTCTTTTTCTGTTTTAACGGTTTTTCCTTTTCTTTTCTTTCCATCTAATCACCCGGCAGGCTTCATACGTCTTGCAACAGACAGTACAAGCCCCATCTCAATCAGTATAAAAACTATAGAGCTTCCGCCATAGCTTATAAAAGGCAAAGTAACTCCCGTAGGCGGGATTGTATTTGTGACTACGCTTATATTGATAATAAGCTGAACGGCAATATGCGCCATAACACCGGACACCAGAAGTCCTCCCAGTCTGTCACCGGCGTTCATCGCAATTACCGTACATCTCTTAATTAATGCAACAAATAAACCAATGATACAAACAGCGCCAAAAATGCCAAGCTCCTCACATATAACCGAAAAAATCATATCATTGTGCGACTCCGGTATAAATCCCATTTTCTGAATACTGTTGCCAAGTCCTCTGCCAAAGATACCGCCTGAACCAATTGCATATAGCGACTGCATGGTCTGATATCCGTCAGCATATTTCTCAGGCGCCAGCCATATTCTTATTCTGTCTGCCCGATATCCGGCAAGCGCTATAAAAAGTCCGCAGCCCGCCACACCTATTATGGCAAGCACTATAAAGTACCACGTCTTGGGACTGGCTATAAATAATATGATGAAAACAATGGCAAAGCATATGATGGCTGTACTCAGATTTTCTATGGCAATCAGTATAATTGCAATAATCGGAAGAAGCATAATCTTCACGATACCCTTTACGTTGTTCAGACTCTTTGTATGTGCCGTACATGCCGCAGCGGTATATATGATAAGAGCCACCTTGGCACACTCTGAAGGCTGAAATCCAAACGGACCTATATACAGCCATCTTGCCGAGCCGTGACTTGCAGTACCTATGATATAGACAAGTATCAGCAAAATCATGGATATAACAAGTATCAGCTTGGAATATTTTGCAATCACTCTATAATCCGCTTTGGAGACAAAATATGAAATCACGATTGCGACGACTGCAAACACAAGCTGCCGCTTTGCAAAATAAGCACTGTCTCCAAACAGCTCCATTCCTCTGTATGCGCTGGTACTGTATACCATTATCAAACCGATGAATACAATAAGAAGAACGAGCATGATAAACGGATAATCCATCGTTCCCGTTTTTGTACGCAAATTGGCATCTGTCGTCCGATTATCTGAAGTAGCCTCTGTATTATCGTAAGCTTTATTATTCCTCAACAGAATCACTCCTTATAGCTGCGAACATACTCCTTAAACATTCTTCCTCTTTGCTCGTAATTGTCAAACATTCCCCAGCTTGCACACGCAGGAGACAAGAGCACAGCCTCTCCGGATACCGCATGGTCATGGCAATAATCTACCGCTGATTTCAAGTCATCCTTGAATATTATATCTGTAAATCCGTGTTTCCTTGCACATTCTGCAATCTTTTCCGCCGTCTGACCTATCAAAACAAGGGCTTTTACTTTTCCGTCAAAAGCTTCAATCCACTCATCATAGTCAGAATTCTTGTCATATCCTCCACCTATAAGATAGGTCTCGGCTACCATTGCCTGAATTCCTTTTATGGCGGCATCAGGATTTGTTCCCTTTGAATCATTATAATACGAAACACCATTTATGGTCTCTACAAATTCTATTCTATGCTCCACCGCCTTAAAGCCTACGGCGGCATCATGTATAACCTGTACAGGTACATTCATATAATATGTAATACCAACGGCAGCCAAAACATTTTCCACATTGTGGACACCCAGAAGCTTCAGCTCAGAAAGCTCCAGCACCTTCTGCTTATCCTGACCGTCTTGTATAAATATGGCATCATCTTCAACATATACACCACCGGCAGGCTTCTCCAATCTGCTGAAATAGACCACCTTCGCCTTTACCTTTTGCCCCATGGCTCTTGTATGCTTATCATCATAATTCAAAACAATTACATCATTTTCTGTCTGGTTCTTTGATATAGACAATTTTACATTTCCATAGTTTTCAAACGTATAATGTCTGTTCAGATGGTCTGGCGTAAGATTGAGCACGGCACTTACATTTGGATGAAAATTGATGGCAGTCTCCAGCTGAAAACTGCTTATTTCTGCTACCGTTACACTGTCCTCATCAGTCGTATCGCAAAGCTCTGTATATGGAATACCAATATTCCCGACCACTATTGTTTTGGGATTATAAGCCTTCATAATTTCTCCGACAAGAGAAGTTGTGGTGGTCTTTCCGTTTGTTCCCGTTATGGCGGCGATTCTGCCCTTTTCATAATGATATGCAAGCTCTATCTCACTCCATATCGGAATATTTTTGGCTCTTATAGCCTCGGTAAAAGGTGCATCAACGGGTATGCCCGGACTGATAACCATAAGCTCGGCTGCATCAAGGACATCATCTGTCAGCTTCCCAAGTATGATATGGCAGCAGGATGAATGGTCCGTCTGCTCCAGAATCTCATCTTTATTTCTGGTTTCATTTTCATCAAACAGATATACATTTGCTCCATGCTTAAGCAGAAGCTTCGCAGCACTGATACCACTTTTACCCGTGCCCGCAACAATTACATTTTTTATATCCATCGCATACTTCCTTTCTATATGGCAAGCAGACCTATCACACACAATATGGCTGTCACGATAGAGAATATAGCTACCACCTTCGTCTCCGGCCAGCCTGACAGCTCAAAATGATGGTGAATAGGCGCCATCTTAAATACTCTTTTTCCTGTAAGTTTAAATACAACAACTTGTATGATTACCGAAACCACTTCTATAAAATATATAAATGCTATTATTATTATAAATATCGGCATCTTAAGCATATATGCAGTAGAGGCTACAAATCCTCCAAGTGCCAATGAACCTGTATCTCCCATAAATACCTTCGCAGGATATACATTATACACAAGAAATCCTAACAGACTTCCCATTGCCGCACATGTAACAGGCGCAACACCTGAGCCTGTTCCTATTGCCACAACTGCGAAAAAGGTTGCAATCAGCACCGTTACCGATGAAGCAAGACCATCTAAACCATCGGTGAAATTTGCGCCATTTACAGTGCCAAGAACGATGAAGAACAACAGCACCACATAAAACCATTTATTCAATTCTACCGTCTTTCCAATAAACGGAATAATGATTTCATGATTAAGATCTGAATACTTTTCAATATAATATGCGAATACTCCGGTCACTACAATCTGCCCTAACATCTTCTGCCATGCACGAAGTCCCATAGAGCGTTTCATTACCACCTTGATATAATCATCAAGAAAACCAATAAGTCCAAATCCCAGCGTAACAAATAGCACAGGAAGCACATCAGGATAATCCTTCATGTAGAACAATGTTGTAATCGTAAATGCCAGCAGGATTATCAGTCCGCCCATTGTAGGTGTTCCTGATTTCTTCAAATGGGATTCCGGTCCGTCATCCCTGACAAATTGTCCAAACTTCAATTTCTTCAGGAACGGAATTACAATCGGACAAAGTATCACACTTGCTGCAAAAGCAATGATAATCGGAAGAATAATCTTAAAATCTAAATTCATATAGTACTCCTTAACCGCAGCCATTTCGGCAGCTATATATATTTCCTCTTTAGAGGTTATAATCTATTCATTCATGTATCTACATCAATTACTGCCCGGTGTCAGTTTCAGGTATTTCCTCTGCTTCAATACCGAGGTACGGTAATATATTTGAAAATATATCCCTTATTACAGGTGCGGCAATGGTTCCGCCATAATAAGTTCCCTCCGGCTCATCTATCAAAATAAGCCCTATAACCTGAGGATTATCTGCAGGTGCAAAGCCTATAAACGACGATATATAAAGGCCTGTTCCTCTCGGAAGCTTTTCACTTGTTGCCGTCTTACCACCTATTCTGTAGCCGGGAAGAGCCGCTTTACTTCCGGACCCCTCCGATACTACTTCCTCAAGCATTTCCCGTACCGTATTCGATGTACTTTCCTTTATGGCATTATTGATAACAGGATATTCCAATATACTGCTTTCATTACTTTCACTGTCTATAACACTGACGCCTATATGGGGTGTGATTTTATTGCCCCCGTTTATAACCGTTGATACGGCAGTTATAAACTGTATCGGCGTAATCTGAAACGACTGTCCAAAGGACATGGTCGCCAACTCTACAGGTCCTATATCCTCAAGCTTATGCATAATCGAGTTTCCTTCTCCCGGAAGGTCTATTCCCGTCTTATCAAAAAGTCCAAGCTTCCCATAATATTCATATAGTGTTTCTGCCCCTGTTCGCTCTCCGATTTCCATAAATGCAGGATTACAGGAATTCATAAGAGCCTCCACCAGCGTCTCTGAACCATGTCCCGTCGTCTTGTGGCATCTGATACGCCTATCCTCTACAATTTTATATCCGGGACAATAAAATGTATTTTCTTTCGTTACTGCCCCGCTTTCAAGCGCACTGGTAAGCGTTACTATTTTGCAGGTAGAACCGGGTTCATAGGTATCGCTTATATTGAAATTACGCCACATATTATTCAGCAAATCCATTTGATTATCTTCAGTGATGTTCGCTTCATAATTCAAATCAAACGGATTATTTAAATCATATTCAGGAACATCGACCATCGCATATATTTCCCCATTTTGAGGATTCATAATAATAATGCATACCCGATTTGCATTTTTTTCCTCCATGACCTTAAGCGCCGCCTGTGTGGCATATCTCTGAATATTCAGGTCAATAGAAGTTACCAAATCGCTACCGGGTATGGGATTCACTCTGGATTCTGAAAATTCCACAAGTTCTATTCCTTTTGCGTCCGTAACCGCATTGATACTGCCGTCGGTTCCTGACAAAACATCATCATAGCTCACCTCAAGTCCGACGATACCCTGATTATCTGCTCCGGTAAATCCAAGTACCTTGGATGCAAGGCTTCCATAAGGATAATACCTTTTGTAGTCCTCGTCAACTTTTATTCCCGGAATATTCAGTTCCCTTATTTCATCGGCAATACTTTTTTCTACATTTACGGCAATGATTTCCCTTGAAGAATTCTTTGTTACCTTATTTCGTACCTTTTCCTCATCTGTATCGAGATAAGCAAGTAATGCTGATATAACCTCTTCTTCATCTTCAATCTGGCTATGGATAACCGATATGGAGCACACCGCCCGATTGTCAGCAAGTATATTTCCATTTCTGTCGTATATTCTGCCCCTTGGTGCCTTAATGCTCCTTTCTCTTTCATGAAGAGAATCCGCCAGTGTAGTATAATGCTCAGACTTGTATATCATCAGATAAGCAAGCCTCCCCGTCAGAAATAAGCCCGCTCCAAGTATGCATATAAAAACGATAAATATCCTTCTTCTGTTAAAGCTATACAGTTTCATTATATCAGCCTTTTAATAACATCTATATATCTTATTATTATTATCTCTGATATATTCTAAATCTATTTACACATAATTTTTTACTTTTTGTTCCTTATTCGAATTTTGTTCTGCAAATTACACTTCTCAACATACAGAACATCTGATTTTCTATATTTGCTTCTACTCCGCATTATTATATGTTGACGTATCAGCTTCACTGGTATCCGGCTCACTCGTGTCAGACTCACTGGTATCACCCTCACCGGTGTCAGGCTCACTGGTATCCGACTCACTCGTGTCGCCTTCGCTTGTATCAGGCTCACTCGTGTCAGACTCACCTGTTCCGTTTTCATCATCACCAAACACCGAGCCTATCGGCTCATCCTGTCCGTTATTAACGACATCATTGTCATTGCTCTGATAAATGTTCATATATGGAAGCAAATCCTCCATAACTGAATGAAACAAGAGTGCACCTGCACCAGAAGATGACTGGTCTTCTACATCCGGTTCATCAACAACTACATATACAACTATCTGAGGATGCTCAACAGGCGAGAATCCAATAAATGACAATAAATATTTTCCGTTTCCTCTCGGAAGCTTCTCGGCAGTTCCCGTCTTGCCACCTATTGTATATCCATCTACTGCCGCTCTTCCACCTGTTCCGTTTTCAACCACACCGAGAAGATAGGAGCGCATCAAATCCGAATTTTCCTTAGAAATAGTCTTTCTTGCAAGCTCCGGCTCCATATCCTCTATGATACTTCCGTCATCATCAAGCACCTGCTTGACTACATGAGGTACATAATAATTTCCTCCGTTTACAATGGAGCAGAATGCTGCAGCCATCTGAATCATAGTGACATTTACGCCCTGTCCAAAGGACGAAGTGGCAAGCTCCGTAGGATTCAGCGTATCCTCATCATATTTGATTCCTGATGCTTCTCCTGTCAAATCTATTCCTGTTGTTTCACCTATATTAAATATTCTCTGATATTTATCAAATATACTTGGTCCTTCTGCCTTTGCAATAGCCATCATGGCATCATTGCAGGACTGCTCTACGGACTCCTGAAGTGTAATATCTCCGTCACCCGCCGTGTTATGGCAATAGATAGGGTCCTCACCGTCTACAACAATTTCAAATCCGTCACAGTGGAAGATATCTCCGTCTGCAACCACTCCGTCCTCAAGTGCGCCTGCAACTGTTATCGGTTTAAAAGTCGAGCCCGGTTCATACACATCACTGATACAGTAATTTCTCCAAACGGAATTTAGCGCTTCGTATAACTGATTGCTTGTGAAGCCCTTAATAGTGGAATTAAATTCCTCGTCACTCATCTGTGAAAAATCGTATTCTATTATTTCCGTGGAAGTCTCTTCTGTCGTTATCTCTTCCGTAGAACCCTCCTCGGAGCCTTCTTCTCCGCCTTCCGTAGAACCCTCCTCGGAGCTTCCGTCTCCTCCTTCTGATGATTCCTCGGTAGTTCCTTCTTCTGTCTTTTCAGGCTTTATCTCCTCAGTAACCTTTACCGTCATGTTTCTAAGAGCCGATGTATCCATAGGTGAATTTGGATTATAGCTGTATGAACAACTCATTCCGAGAACTTCTCCCGTGTCAGGATCCATTGCAACAATGCCTATTTTCTTTGCCCCTGTGGTTTCCATATATTCGGCTATATTGTCTTCAAGAATCTTTTGAATATTAACATCTATTGTAGACACTACCGTATAACCATCCACAGCCGGAACCGTAACGGATTCTACCGTATTATCATTAGTCAGATAACCATATGTTTTTCCGTTTGTGCCATTTAAGTAGCTGTTATAATAGCCTTCTATTCCACCCTGTCCGACATTACCGCTGGATGTATAGCCAAGTATATGACAGGCAAGATTCCCGTTTGGATATCTTCTTTTATATTCTTCCTCAAATCTCACACCTATAACATTTTTGCCTTCTTTTGTATCGCAATACTCTTTAAATTCTTTTACATTAGAATAAGAAAGTCCTTTGGTCGCAATCTTGTAAAAGGAATCTGTATCCTCCATATACTTTTCAAAGTCTTCTTTTGTAACGCCAAAATATGTTTCTACAGCCTTCTGTGTGGCCTCTTTTCCCTTGTCGCTGCTAAGAATATTCTTAGGCTCAAGTATAAGATTATATACCTTCTCGCTTGTTGCAAGCACATTACCGTTTCTGTCTACAATCTCGCCTCTTTCGTATGGTATATCCAGACTGTCGTATTTCTTCTGGGATAAAACCTCTTCCGAATATTCCTCTCCTTTTACAATACTAAGATATATAACTCTTCCTGTCAAAATAATAAATATACAAACTGCAATTAAATATACATAAAGCAGCTTTGTTCTCATTTTCTTTAGAAACTGTTTTGCTCTCTTTGCCATGTTATCACCTATTCCTAATCATTTTTGTTATTTCACAATACTTCATAATCCACAAGGTCTATCACCGCAGGTTCCTGCATATCCTTGGAAAACACAAAAATTTCCTGAGACCTATTTGGCCTCAGGAACATTCTTGTACTGCACTACATAATCCTCGTTACTCTGTGAATAATATACCGTTTGGCCTGGTTCTGAGTATACCATACCAAGCTCATTTGTTGCAATATTGTATATCTCCTCCAGATTCGTCATCGACTCAAGACCTGAGCTGTATTCAGCATTTTCATCAAGCTGTGCATTAAGCTGCGACTTTAAATTTGCTATATTGTTTTTGCCCTCACGGACATCTGCACTAAGCTTCAATATGTAAAAGCAAAGACCAACCACGACTACGGCTGCACAGGTCATATATACACCATGCTTAAATTCATCCACCCAGCGTCTGTCTTTATTTCTCTGCTGCGGCTTTACCTCCGGTTTTCTCCTTTTCGCCGGCTGCTGTGGTATAACCTCCGGCTCCACTTCCGGGATTCTGTCCGGTCTGTACTGTCTTCTTGCCGGTTCAGCTCCATATGTATCAAGCTTCCTTACAGTGCTACCATCTATATAATATCTTCTGTTGTCTGTCATAATAAAACAGCACCTCTCTATCTGTCTATCTTCTCAAACACCCTGAGTTTGGAGCTCTTCGAACGCGAATTTTCTTCTATCTCCAAATCCCTTGGAATAATCGGTTTTCTTGTAATCACCTTTCCCTTGGATGCTCGTCCACATGTACATACCGGGAAATTCGGCGGACATATGCACGGATTTTCATTTCTCCTGAAAGCATTTTTTACAATTCTGTCCTCAAGAGAATGGAAGGTTATAATACACAACCTTCCTCCCGGCGCAAGACTGTCTATCATTCCGTCTATGGAATCCTTTAAAACACCAAGTTCATCATTCAGTTCAATTCGGATGGCCTGAAATGTTTGTTTGGACGGATGACCTTGTCCATTTCTTGCCTTTGCCGGTATGGAGCTTCTTATGATATCATTCAGCTCCTCTGTTGTTTCAATTATTTTATTGCTGCGATATTTTACTATATGGTAAGCTATGCTTTTCGCATATCTCTCCTCACCATAATCCTTTAGGATACGAAACAAATCCTGTTCTGAATATTCATTTACGATATCCTTCGCAGTTTTCTCCTGACGATTGTCCATTCTCATGTCCAGTGGTGCATCAACCCGATATGTGAATCCTCTATCCGCATTGTCGAGTTGATACGATGACACCCCTAAATCAAGTAGTATGCCGTCCACCAAACATAAATTTAGCTCGTCTAGTACGCTTTTAAAATTTCGGTAGTTGTCCCTTACGATAATAACTCTGTCACGATACGCCTTAAGTCTGTTTGATGCTGCTCTAATCGCATCCGCATCCCGGTCTATACCTATCAGCTTTCCCCCATCATCAAGTCTCTTGCATATCTCCAGGGAATGACCGGCTCCGCCTAATGTGCCGTCAACATAAATTCCGTTTGGTCTTATATTCAGATTTTCTATTGTCTCTTCTAACAAAACAGATTTATGTTTAAATTCCATATGCAGCTACCATTTCTAAATTCTGAAGTCCAGTTCATCCAGCTTGTCCGCAATTTCATCCATGTTAAGTGATTCTTCATTGTTTATTTCATCCCACTTAGCCTTGTTCCAAATTTCGGCTTTCTCTCCGTTTCCGATAATAACGACTTCCTTGTCTATCTCTGCAAAATCCCTAAGTGTCTGTGGTATCAGTATTCTTCCCTGTCCGTCAACCTCACACTTTGTTGCTCCGGAATTGAAAAAACGCTTGAACTGTCTGGCTGATTTATTTGTCATGGGAAGCTGGTTGAGCTTCTCTGCAAATGCCTGCCATTCTTCATTCGGATATACATATAAGCAGTTGTCAAGTCCTTTGGTAACCATGAAGGTGCAGCCCAGTTCTTCCCTGAGCTTGGCAGGCATAATCAGTCTGCCCTTGGTATCTAATCTATGTTCATATTCACCTGTTAAACACTTTGGCACCTTGTCCACCTACTCTCCAGTGGTTTTCCTCCACTTTTTACCACTTAGTTACCCTTTTCCTCCACTTATATGCCAATTTTATACTAAGTGATTATAAATTGCAACCACTAATTTCTTAAATCAGGGAAAATATTTTATAAATGAAACAAAAAATCCCCGTCTATATATATGAATATGTCTCTGTTTCGGTGCTAAAGCACCTGAAAATGAGACATATTCATATATACAGACGGGGATTTTAATCCCAAGGTAATTCACCTACGCCTTATGGTACATCGAGATTAAGCTCGCTATCCTCCTTCCGCGGAAATTTGTTTTACCATTCTTCTAAACAGTCTATAACTGACTTCTTACTATGCTTGCCGCATCCACCAGATTTTTAAGACTGGCATCCGTTTCAAAATGATTATTCTAAATTGCATCAAAAATAGTCAGCTTTGAGCGTGAAGCCTCAAAGGAAATAACATCTGCATCCATATAATCAATATCCTTAATAATATCATTAAATTCACTATAGCACATATGGGTATGTATCTGTGTTTCCGCTTTTACTCCGCTGTGACATAAACGGAATATGGGGTAGTAATCGGAGCAATTCTTTTTACGTCGCCAAATATATTGGCGGCTTGACACATCTTGTTTCATATGACTGTACCCACGCTTTATCGATTTCACCCTTCCTGAATCTGCTGCGGTTCTTTTTCACCTCCTGAGTTTGAGGGAATGAACCGATAGTAGTCGTTAGAAGTGGCGGCAGTCCAAAAACTGTTTTTTATAATCGTCACACTCGGTCAATACCCCAAGCTCCAATAATTCCTGTAATTTTTCCACTGCAAAAGAAAAATACTGTTTCACTTTTACATCCGGATTCTTTTCATTTTCCAGTGTATATGGCACATGTAACAACGAGCATGATGTTGATAATACAATCTGTTTTGCATATTTTTTAATTTCACCGAGGGTAGTAAGTGTGTTTTCATAATTACATCTCCATATATTTTTTCCGTTTACCACACCGGCAAAATCCATTCCGACAACATTTTCATAGCAATCTCTGATATCACCAAAATAAGTCTGTAACAATATCCTCAGATTTCCCTTATCTGCCAAAATCTTCTTATATAATGTTTCAAATAAGCAAACATCCTCTTTTGTCAAATCCGTTACAAGTACAGGCTTCGTCTCTATTCCTAACGCTTTCGCCTCAAGATATTCTTCAAAAGGCTTATTTCCGTTCAGTCTAATTTGTGCATCTCCCTGATATCCTCTTGCCATTGAAAAATAAGTATCGATTTGACTTAATTTAAGATTCCGATAGCATTTCGGTATCACATTTAATAAAACTTCCGTATCCAGCATACCATCATAAAAAGAAAAATCATTTGATGAAATATACTGTATTCCGGATTTTTTCTAATATTCCCAATGCTCCTTCCGCAATACCTTTGCAGACTCCACCAATTCTGCACCTGATATTTCACCCCTAAAATACTTCTCAGAAGCAAGCTTTAACTCTCTAAGCTTTCCCACTCTTGGAAAACCGATTACCGCACTTTGCATCATTATCCTCCAATCTGTTCTTCAAGTTCATCCAATGTCAATATTTCCTTAGCGGCTAACGGATGCTCTGAGGATATAAAAACATGCGGTTTTGCCACAAACAATTCCTCAAATATCAATCCGTTTTGCTTAATCAATTTGAAAATAAGTCCTTCATTTTTCGCCGAGGTATATAGAATCCCTATCTCGCTTTTCAAGCTGCTGACATCTTCTATGATTTCATATGTCTGTGTTTCTCTTAAAGTAAAATCGTATTTGTTTCCGCCGAATTCACGAATAACATCTCCTTCATTTGAGACAGATACACCCTTATTGGTACGATTGAAAATTGTTATCTACATTTCCTTTTCCAATTCATGAATGGAATTGGTAAGGCTGGGTGGGGAAATAAAAAGTCTTTTTGCAGCCTCCGTAATATTACCGGTTTCCGCCACTGTAACAACATACCTTAACTGCTGCAAGGTCATCTGTATCACGCCTTTCTTTGATTATTCCACATCAATTATATTTCGGCATCTGCTATGCTTGGGCGGTCTTTTCTTTGTTTTTATTCTTATAATATTTTATATAATGATAAACTAACGCAGCACCTGCCATAACAAAGCATATCATTCCTAACAGCTGTGACACTCTGATACCGGTATTCCCTATCATAAGGGAGTCCGTTCTAAAGCCTTCTACGATACTTCTTCCTAATCCATATCCCGCAACATAAATAAGTGCGAACTCTCCGGTGAATTTCTGATGTTTCCTGTATATATACAGGAAAATGAGCAGCATCAGATTCCAAAGTGCCTCATAGAGAAAAGTAGGGTGAACGGTTATACACTCCACACCCTTTATAATCCGAGTATTTTCAAGCATCGCATCTGATATAACACCATCTGCCATTAAACCCTTTAGCGTTCCTTCATTTCTATAATAGTCAAGCGGTATTCCCATTGCAAATATGGAATCTGTATATCCCCCAAAGGCTTCCCTGTTAAAGAAATTGCCAAAACGTCCAAGTATCTGTCCAATCAGCAAACCAAACGCTGCCGTATCTGCCATCTGCCACAGATTCAGCTTCCTTACTTTTGCAAATATCACACCTGTTATCACACCTGCTATAATTCCACCATATATGGCAAGACCACCGTTTCTGATATTGATCATGCCAAGCAGGGTTTCTTTCAGATTGCCCTTAACGATATAGTTATCAAGCCTGAACAATATATAATAAAGTCTGGCACCGAGTATAACGGGAATGATAAGCACCAGCATGAAATCCAGATAAATCTCCGGATTCTGATTCGTCCTCTTTGCCTCTTTAATAACAAGAAAATATGCGATTATGAAGCCAAGCGTAATCACCATACCATAAAACTTTATTTCAAAGCCAAATATCGTTATATGGTCTCCTATATTTTTTAAAGTGATTCCCAAATTCGGAAAAAAGATATATCTAAAAAATTCTGATAATGTTTCCATATAATATAATCCTATACATTAAACTTAAAGAGAATAACATCTCCGTCTTCAACTACATACTCCTTACCTTCCTGTCTTACAAGACCTTTTTCCTTAGCCGCCAGCATACTGCCGCATTCCATCAAATCATGATAGCTGACAACCTCCGCCTTGATGAAGCCTCTTTCAAAATCGGAATGAATTTTTCCTGCCGCACCCGGTGCCTTTGTCCCCTTTGTTATTGTCCATGCCCGCGACTCCGTCTCACCGGCTGTAAGGTAACTGATAAGCCCAAGAAGTGAATAACTTGCCTTAATCAGCTTATCAAGACCTGATTCGGAAACACCCAAATCCTCAAGAAACAGATTCTTCTCATCGTCCTCAAGCTCCGCAAGCTCCTGCTCTATCTGGGCACATACAACAAATACCTCCGCATGAAAATCCTTTGCGTATTCTCTCACTCTTGCAACATTTTCATTTGATGCACCGTCATCGGCTATATCATCTTCGCTTACATTTGCCGCAAATATAACAGGCTTGTATGTAAGCAGATTATATTCAGCAAGCCAGAGACGCTCATCCTCATCATCCGTCTCAAATGTTTTAGCAGGACTTCCTGACTCAAGATGCGCTTTCACCCTCTGCTGAAGCTCAAGCTCCTTCGCCAGCAGCTTATCATTTCTTGCGCCTCTCTGTGTCTTTGCAATTCTTCTGTCCAGCACTTCTATATCCGAAAAAATCAGCTCCAGATTAATTGTCTCAATGTCCCTGACAGGGTCTACACTTCCATCCACATGAATGACGTTTGTATCTTCAAAGCATCTTACGACATGAACGATTGCGTCTACCTCCCTGATATTGGCAAGGAATTGATTTCCCAAGCCTTCTCCTTTTGATGCACCCTTTACAAGACCTGCTATATCAACAAATTCTATAACAGCCGGTGTAGTCTTTGCCGAATGATACATCTCTGTCAGTCTGTCCAGCCTTTCATCCGGTACGGCAACGATACCCACATTCGGGTCAATCGTACAGAATGGATAATTTGCCGATTCTGCTCCGGCCTTGGTAAGCGAATTAAACAATGTACTCTTTCCTACATTTGGAAGTCCCACAATTCCGAGCTTCATATGATTATATATCCTCCTTATCACAAATCCTTGTTTTTTCGGTTATTTACTCTGTTACACAGTATTTTGCATTATAACATAATAAGTGGGGCAATGTCCATATCGACGAACGCAAGAACATTTATGGAGTGTAGGATTACACAGGTTTGACAATCCTACATTTTCCATTCTGCTCCATTTGGGCAACCGAAATCATCTCTTTTAATTCTTATTAATTCACTCGTCGATATATTAATATCAGAATATAAAGCCTGCTCTTCTATTATATTATCTTCTGCATCTATCTATTTTTTAAGAACTATTTTCAGAGAATCAACTGTAGACAAATCTATATCGCCCTTTATTTCCAAAATATTTGTTTCAAATGAATTTTTAATTCCATAATCCATTTGTATAAAATCAAATTGCATTGGAACAATATTTGTCCTAAATTTAGATAAGAAATCAATTTGTGCCTGTATAGCAACCGGAAGATTTTTAGAATTATATACCTTTCCACGTAGTTTTATATGATACATTCCTGAATTAAGCGGCTTTCAACATTTTCCTAAATACTCAATTATTTCATAATCATCAAATCCAATTCCTGTTGTTATCAGCATTTTTCTTTCTCCTTAAACCTCATTTACATCTACCTTTATTATATTCTTTTGCACATAATATCATAAATATTATTACAATTACTGTTTCCCGTGTAAATAGTATATCACACATTTCCTCCTTTGTCGGACTTAATCCATTTGAATTTCCTATATTGTATTATTTTTTTTATTCTATTATACTATTACTTACAGATTTTATTATGAATGGAGGTTTTACAATGAGTAGAATTGATGACGTAAGAAGTGAAATGATGGCTGCCATGAAGGCACATGACAAAGAGCGGAAAGATGCTTTATCCGCTCTGCTTACAGCACTAAAAAACAAGTTTATAGATAAGCGTGCTGATTTGACCGAGGAAGAAGAAAACGAGGTCGTTCTTAAGGAAATCAAGCTAGCAAAGGAAACCATTGAGACAACGCCTGAAAGCCGTACTGATATTATAAACGAATGCAAGGCAAGAATAGCTGTATTTGAAGAATTCGCCCCTAAGATGATGGAGGAAGCCGAAATCAAAGAAGTTATCGCTTCCGTACTGTCAGGCCTTGGCATTGATGCGCCTACCGCCGCCGACAAAGGAAAAATCATGAAAGAGCTTATGCCAAAGGTCAAGGGAAAAGCCGACGGCAAGCTGGTAAACAGCGTACTTACCTCAATGATGAAATAAGCCCAAAGCTGATATAAAACGGATATCATATTATAAAAAGAAAACAATTAATGATATAGGCGATAGGCGGATACACCTGTTGTCAGATGACATTTGCAGATGCTTTAGCGTTTCTTAATATAATAATGACGATGCTGTTTTTAATCATACTGTTTGAGCTCTCTATTTCAACAAATGCAGCTTTTTGGCAAGTCTTACTATTGATGTTCCCTTTGGGAGAGCTTCAAGCTCTGCTTCTGAATAACCGCCTGCTTTTATAATGGCTACTGCATAGAATATAATTGCCAGTATAATTGCAGCAAACAAACTAACCGTATTACTTGGAATAAGCATGTAGATAAGCTTATATGAGCCATAAGCCACAGCTCCCATAAACAACGATGCTATCGTCGGTGCCAAGTATATTCTCTTGAAATCGGTTCCTGCGTTTTGATATCTTCTTACCGAAGCTGCATTAAATATGCACATAAGCAAGGAATAGAATATGGTTCCCAGTATCAGTGCATACAAATCAAGTTGTGTATATTTGAGCAATGCCGCCAAAAAGATTAAATGGAGAAGCAAAGCTATCGTAGCATTCTTCACTGGTTCCATAACCTTTCCAATCCCCTGAAGTACACTTGTCGTAACGGTTGATAATGAATAAAATACGATTGCTATACATCCAACCGTAAGGGATTTTGCCGCAAGAGGATCCGCCCCTTTAAACAGTAAATCCATAATAGGTTTTGCCAAAACGCCCATGCCGACAGCACATGGTATCGTAACCAACATCGTGATACTGAGTGCTTCATTCAGGAAATGATTGGATGTCTTTATATCTCCCTTTGTATATGCTCCTGATATATTCGGTATCAGTGCAATTCCCACAGAAGCGGCTATTGCAACAGGCACATTCATCAGGACAGTAAACTGCCCCGAATATACGCCATACAGATTGACCTGAGTTAATTTATCCACACCCTTGTTACCAAGTATCATATAGAACACCTTCATATCAACAGTCGCAACGATATTATAAACAAAAGCTGCTATAATAATCGGTGTCATTATAATGATAATTTGCTTAAACAGCTTACTATATGGCTCAACATTTACGGTTTTATCCTGTTCTATAGATGCGTTTATCTCTTTACGCTTGCCTGTATATGCCAAAACAATAAATATAATTCCGCATAATACGCCGGCTCCCGTACCCATGGCACTTCCCGCAGCTCCATATTTTGCATGCTCTGATGTTCCCGGTGTAAAAGGTCTGGACAGGAAATAAGCTGCCATGATACTGACTACGGCATTGGCAATCTGCTCCAGTATCTGGGATATGGATGTAGGCACCATCGTATTATATGCCTGCAAATATCCTCTGAATATAGCCAAAAATCCTGACAGGAATATAGTCGGTGCAAGTATCCGCAAGCTGATAATTGCATTCGGATGTTCGCCTACAAACCAAGGAGCACCGATATACGTAATAATGGCCGCTATGCCACCAGCAATTACAACATATACAAATGCACATCTGAACACTCTCTTTGCACTTTTATATTCACCAAGTGCCAGCTTTCCTGATATTATTTTAGATACAGCGGTCGGAATACTATAGGTGGCAATCATCAAAATCATAGCATATATATTATATGCAGTTCCATAATATCCGTTTCCCTCATCACCAAGAATCTGAAAAAGCGGTGACCTGTATAATAAACCGATAACCCTCGACAGAATTCCTGCTCCGGCAAGAACCGCCGCCTGAAAGGCAAAATCACTGCCTCTTCCGGATGGTTTTTTTATCTTTCTTGTCCCATTTTCCTTACTCATTATTATCTCCCAACTGCTGCCTGTTCTATTATTAGATATTGAAAACCACTTATTTTTCTATTATTATAGAAGTTACCAATAAGTAATCGATGAGGCTCGTATAAAAATGCATACCTCATCAACATTATATATATACCAATTTTTGAAAAATATTACAACACAATTATTATAAACAAAAGGAGAACATTATGGAATATCAATCACTTCCAAAAGAGCCTATGATGCTGCTTAGCTTTGTAAACACAAAACTCAGAGACAACTATGCTTCTCTTGAACAATTATGTGATGATTTAAATGTGGATGAATCCCATATCATCAAGTCACTTGCATCTATTGACTATTCCTATGACAAAAAATTAAACAGATTCCTATAGAATCTGTTTAATTCTATTTCAAGTTTATTTATCCTTATCTTTATTCTCCTGCGACGGTTTCTCCACAGTTGCGGCAGCCTCTTCATCTGTATCAGAAGGAGCTGTTTCATCTCCTTCTTCTATCGATGCGGGATACTGAAGCATATGCTTTCGCTGCCTTTGTTCAATCCTTGCCCGTTTCGCCGCCTGCTTTTCCTCCGGAGTTTTCTTTCTGAAACGCATGTCCAGCTCTTCTTCCGGCTTATATATCGGCTCACCCGTTTCTTCATCGATTCTCTTTAATCTCTCGAAATCCGAAGTCTTGTATACATTCGTTTTCGCTTTTAACTTAATGGTACATACTCTATTAATATACATATACGCACATGTAAATACCGGAACACCCAGCAGCATTCCATAGAATCCGAATATGCCGCCTCCGACTATAACGGCAACAAGTACCCAGAAGCTGGACAGACCTGTTGCATCTCCGAGAATCTTCGGTCCGAGTATATTTCCGTCAAACTGCTGAATAATAAGTATCAGCAAAAGAAGTATAATACTCATAATCGGATCTGCAATCAGCACGATGAAAAAGCAAGGCACCGCTCCTATAATAGGTCCAAAGAAAGGTATAACATTTGTCACTCCCACAATTACACTAATCAGTATGGCATATGGCATATGCACAATAGACATAATAATAAATGTAATAATACCGATAATAAATGAATCGAGAATCTTACCGTTTATAAACTGGCTGAATACCTTATTTATTACATCTATGCCATCCATAAATAGATTTGCATTTTTTGTTTTAAAGACTGCATATATAATCTTCTTTCCTCTGGACATAAGATATTCTTTATTTACCATAATATATACGGATGCAACGATTCCTATAAGGAAATTGTAAATAAATCTTAATCCTCCAATCACGCCCGAACCGATATTCGTAACGATTTTATCAAGGTCCGGAAGCACCTCTTTATTTGCCCATTCCTCAACTCTTTCAAAGGTTGTATCAACAATACTTTTTACCTTGTCTTCCGGTACATTGAATTTCTCAAACTTGTCATATATGGTATCAATGGAATCAAGCACATTGTTATAATATACATCCAAATTCCCAAAAAGCTGTCTAATACTGTCATAGAGCTGAGGAATAACCAGCCATAAAAGTCCTGTTATAATTCCAAGAAATATGAAAACCGTAAGGATAACGGAAAGTGTTCTGGACACTTTAAAAAGCTTCTTTTTATCCTTTATCAGCCTGTCCTGAAATATGGTATGAAATAACCTGTCAAAGAATACAAGTATAGGATTCATCATGAATGCTATAATACAACCAAATACCACCGGGGCGGCTGCATCTGTAATTGTTCCGATAATTCCCCTAAAATCCTTCCACTCATCTAAAATTTTGTTAAATATAAGCGAAACAATTATTATTGATAAAATCGTCAGTGTGACTCTCAATATTCTGCTTTTCTTTTCGTTTCCCATATAGAACCCCTATTTCTTTAATCAATTTAATCAAATGTAATTATAATCTTTTTTTGAATATGTGGCAATATAAATAAGCTTTATTTTCCTTAAGATTTCCAGAATAACTCTGGAATCATCCAAATATTTTTTTATCGTTCAAATTTTGCACTTTACAATTATCTATAGCTCAAAAAACAGATTGTAGTAAAACGATTTTCATAGTAAAATACATCTATACCATTAGCCAAATCATTATAAATCCATATACACCTTGGCTAAAAGTATAATTTGGGATATCCTATATGAAAGAGAGGTGTTTTTATGCTCTGGCAGGTTATTTTTTGGTTAGTAACCTTTGCAATATGTTTGATTATAGAAATAGCAACCCTGGGACTTACAACCATATGGTTTGCCGGGGGCGCACTTGTATCTACAATAATTGCAATGTGCACTGATTCATTTCCATTGCAGGTATTTGTTTTCTCAATAGTATCATTGATACTCTTGTTCACTACAAGGCCTGTAGCTAAGAAATATTTCAGCAGAAAGATGGAAAAAACAAATATTGAGAGTCTTATCGGTAAACATATTATTGTAACAAGTGACATTGATAATCTCAATTCAACAGGTCAGGCTAAAGTAAACGGCATCGAATGGTCAGCCCGTTCTGCAACAAATGAGATTATTAAAACAGGCACGGAGGTCGAAATCGTAGAGGTCTCTGGAGTAAAGCTAATTGTAAAAAAATGTGATTAAAATAAAGTCCAGCTAATAAATGTCAATAGAAAAATGTAAAAATTTCAAAATTAT
>CAZATW010000025.1:0-35777 GCA_964488185.1 uncultured Coprococcus sp.
AATCTGTCATAAAGCCAAAAGCGAGTGCCACCGGCAACTGCATTAACTGTATAAGTCGGTATTGCTTTCCCAAAATAATTATTTGTAGCAAAATAAAAACACAGTGCATAATGATGGTTGCCATCCCGACTGTCATTGGAGATATGAGACTTACTACATAAGGAACACTTGAAATAGGCGAAGTTCCCAAATCAGCCTTAATGGAAAAAGCTACTCCTAACGACATGATAAACATACCTATACAAAGGAATAGGTATCTCTTAAAATATTCAATTTTTTTCATATATGATTTCATGCCTTTCTTTTCTTGTAAAATACTATTGAATCGAAAGAATGAAACCATCACCTTTATTTCTTGGCAGATTAGGTATTTCCCAAATCCATATAATTATATTTCCCATCAACTTATCTCCAAAGAGCTTTAAATTATAAAAAGTCTGATTTTCCGCTCTCGCAGTATTGTAATTCGAATTTGTGAATTATTCAATAGCTGCAACAGACTCTCATCCGGCTTTCATCTGCTTATCACGTACCATCAGTGCCTCGGTTCTCCGTTCTGCATCTCTCTTGCATGGAAAACAGCAATCTGCATATTTCTGCATATGATGTAACCATACGATATTCTTTTAGATACCTCAAATGTCGCTGTCCCCAAACTCCAATAGAGCGTTCTTCTTGTCCGGAAAGCTCCAAGCAAGGCAGAAAATAATCTCCTTGACGTTCATACCGTAAGCCATTTTTATCGTCATATATTGTGTTTTCCATAGTGCTATCCTCCAGATAAGATATAGATTTTCACACTCCAAAACCGATTATCGCTGCCTTTGAACACTGATTTTGATTTTGTCCCTATCTGGTACAGCTCATATTTAATTATTGTACATTGTGGAGCTTTATCTTAAAATAATATGATACAAATAGCTGATATGCCTTTAAAGGGTATTTCTAAGAGAGCACCAATTACCTTAAAGGACATTAAAAAGCGACATGATTTCGTTATAATAACATTATAGCAACAATCATGGCAGATTTTATATTTGGGAGGCAATATGAGATTTCATTTACTTCTTGTAGAGGATGATTCAGAAATAAGAGAAATCATATCGGACTATTTTCTGAGTATTACGGAAAATGACTTTTCAGTAGATATGGCTTCAGACGGAGAAAAGGGCATGGAACTGTTATACGAAAATACGTATGATCTTGTAATGCTGGATATTATGCTGCCCCTATGTGACGGTTTTGAGCTATGCAGGCAAATCCGCCAAGATGACGATACCCCTGTTATATTCCTGACCGCACGCGGAAGAGAAGAAGATTTCCTGAATGGATATAAAATGGGCTGCGATGACTACATTACGAAGCCGTTTTCCCTCTCTGTCCTTTATGCAAAGGTTATGGCGCTTCTAAAGCGTTCAAAAGGATTTGTACTATCACAGGAGATAGTCTGTGGAAGAATCACCCTGCGGCCTGCACAATCCGTCATTATGGTCGATAACACAGAGCTTACTTTGCCACCCAAGGAATATTCCATCCTGAAATATCTTATGGAGCATAAGGGGCAGGTCATATCGAGAGAAACCCTGCTCATCAAGATATGGGGATACGAATATGAGGGCAGAGGTCGTGTCGTAGATGACCATATCCGAAAGCTGAGAAAAAGCCTCGGTCCCGCCGCCAACCAAATAAAAACTGTCATCACTAAAGGATATCAGATAAAGGAATGATGATTATGACTATATGGCCTACGAAGGAAGATTTTATAAGGCGTAAGGAACGCCGCATCAGAATAAAGAAAAGACTACATGGAAAATTTCGGGAATTACACGATAACCACTTCCGTAAAAAGCTTAAAAAACAGCCGTTTATCTGGATGTTTACCAAGATATTTTTTATATGGGCATGTATTGCCACAGCCGCTTTATATGGAGGATGGATAACACATCGGTATCTTCTGAAAACCGAATATAACAAAAACTTTGGGTCACAAATGACTTCCGTTTCCCTCTGGCTCAATAGGGAGATAAACTATCCATTGGATTTAAACAAAAATGATAATACACAATGGAAATATTTTTTGGAGTCTATTCTGTCTTGTTCTTCCGGCATGGCTAATGCTTCAACTTCACTGTCAATATACAGTGTGGATGATAAAACGCTTGTCGCCCAAAGCACATATGATACATATATAGAATTTTATGACGAGGAACAAAACGAACATTTTGTATATCGCTTATCAGATGAAATCTCAGAAGCGTTTTTTAATACGGTTACAGCCAATTCAAGAGACTACCATGACAATTTCGAATACTCAAACGGGGGTTTTATTTGTAAAGACATTTATATAAATATAAACGACGATACATTTATTCCGGGTGAATTATGTGAAGAAAGTACAGAGCTTACGCTGGCTGTTTTTGCCCCACAAGACAAAGCATCCTATAAACACATTGAACTGAAAAGTATGAAAAGCGACACATTTTCCGATAACTATGTTTATTACACTCCGGATGGGCTTCTTGTATCGGGTCCATATTTTGCAAATTCTGCCCCAAATGAAGCTATGAACAACGCAGCAGAATTAATTGACTACTGGATGGCAAGTGACCCTTGGCGTTTTATAGATTTCGGATATTCGGAATTAACTTTCGATGACAAAGACATTCTTGAGATGTATACAAGCTATCATTTTCCTGACAACAGGCTTTTAAATGCCAGCATATCGCAGAAAATTATAGACTTGGGTAATGGCAACCAATATTTGCTTGTAGGTGCAACATATTATGATTTAACAGAGCATTTACACGAATACCTTAAAACATGGTGCATTCGGGCAGCCATTTTATGCACACTGCTATCACTACTCATTGCATACTTCAAATTCAATGTTCAAAAGGCACGGCTTATGCAGGAGGAATATCGCCGTAACCTGACAAATACTATGGCACATGACCTTAAAACTCCGCTTATGGCCATATCGGGATATGCAGAAAACCTTTTGGCAAATGTACAAACTGATAAACGAGAGCATTATGCAAATAGCATCATTAAAAATGTAGACTATATGGATACTCTTATAAATAATATTTTACAGCTCGATAAGCTGGAAAGCGGCATAAAAATATACCGTGAAAATATAGAACTTACTGAAATAACGAAATCCTTAATACAAAATTATGATATTCTTATTGAAGAGAAAAAGCTTTTCGTGGATGTCGTCGGAACACTAACCGTAAATGCCGATTTAAAGCTTATCACGCAGGCTATCGATAATCTCATTATAAATGCGATTAAATATAGTACAACCGGAAGTGTGATTAACATTACGTTAGAGAATCATACATTTACAATAGAAAACGAAACAGATATAACCTTTGATAAACCTTTAAACGACCTATGGAAACCTTATGTGAAGGGCGATAACAGCCGTTCAGACAGAAAAGGCAACGGAATCGGCCTATATATTGTAGACACCATTATCAAATTACACGGTTATAAAGCAGCTCTTACCCTTGAGGAAAACCGCTTTACTGCCGCAATAAGGTTTTAACATTTCCATACCACTATTAACCACCTATTATATGGTGAATCATTTCAAGCTGGCTCCTTAATGCATCCACGTCTATCTGTCCGGGTGCAGAAGGTATGCCGGCTGTGGCAAACGAAACACTATTCCCATACATCTCTCCTGTAGTGCGTGTTTCGACACCAAGCTCTCCCATAGAAATAACGATAAGCGGAGTCTCGTTTCCTGACTCCTGAAGCTCCTTGGCCGCCTGCATCATGTCAACAACTTGAGAACCGTCTTCGGGCATCATCGCTATCTTTGCAATATCTGCACCGGTAGCAATCATTTCTTTATATCTGCTCACTATCTGTTCCATAGGAATCGTTGTCTTAAAATCGTGGTTTGAGGAGATTACATATACCCCTTTATGATGAGCCTCCGCAGTGATTCTTTCTACAACATCCTGTCCCGAAAAATACTCCACATCTACCAAATCTATGTATCCGCTATCGATTGCCTTCATAAGAATATTCTCATACTGACTTACCGTAGCTTCCTTCTCTCCGCCTTCACTCTTCGTTCTGAACGTAAAAATAACAGGATATTTTTCAAGCTTCTCGTGTATTTTCTTAAGAACTGCCATAAGTGCCTCCTCATCAAGACAATTCTCATAGTAGTCTGCCCTGAATTCTACAATATCCGGTTTGGACTTATTTATAAGCCTGATTTGATAATCCACATCATAATCTGTGGCAGCAACTATAGGCACACATACTTTTGTTATGCCATGACCGATAGCCACATCTTTTACGTTGACAACCTTCATTCTTTACTCCTTGCCTACTGAACTTCTATAACACCATTACATACCAGCAGCTCTGCCGCAGCAGTTATATCTGCATCTTTTTCCCATAGCTCTGCATTGCAGAGTACAAAATCATTTCCCTCAAGCGGGAAAAAATAATAGATATCTGTTATATCCGAACCGTCAAATATAACCTTCATTACATAGCATTCAATCTCCGAGTCATCAAGTAGCTTTACGGTTTCCAAGCTCTGTGAGGACACCTCACAGCCATCAATACCGGCATAGCTCTCTGCAAATTCCTGATAACATTCTTCTATAGTAGTATCAGTATATATATAATAATATATGTTGCTGTTATCATTATATATACTGATACCCTCACTATCTGCATATCCACGCTCAAAGCCCTCAGGGTCATTTATCACTACCGTATAATTAGCGGTCTCAAGCGCCACCTCTGAATAATCTACTTCATCCTCAACTTCTTTGATCTCCAGCGCCCACGCTTCCGGGTCCTCTACACCTTCCAGGTCTTCACTACCTAGCAATTCATTTACGTCTATTTCTTCGCCTTCTATAATCTTTTTATAATCCACCACATTATCTAAATTCGGCTGCACAACCTCCTTATCAAGATTACCAAAGGTCATCTTTCCGCTTAAAGAAATGTACTCTTGGTCATCATCGTATATCCTTAAAGAATCTATAGTTATATCGTAGGATTTGCCCTTATTTATATCGCTCACGTTTCCTGCCAAATCCACATAGAAATTCATCTCATCGGCTATACTGAGCTTCATATTATCCGTATATTCACCTGTTGATATGACATACTTGCTTACTTTATTGTAGCTTCCCAGCTCCTCGTCTCCAAATATGAGCTTTGCGTTTGTAGTATTTGTCAATTCGTCGGATGAAGAATCCTGTTTATATACAAATGTAACCTTTGCTTCTTCTTCATCAACAGAAAATGTACATGTTCCATTTATATCTCTCATAACATAATCTTCACCCATAAAATCAACGGATATAGATACATTTGCGCCAAGTATAACAAATTTATAATTAAAATCTGTTCTTGCAAGCTTATCACCGTCTACATATATATCAAACTTAAAATCACTTGGGAAAACAAGCGCATAATAAGTCTTTATACTGTTGATACCCTGATTAAACTGTGACTGGGAAAGCCCCAGCTCATCATATATATAATCTGTCATATAGGTTGTTGCGTATTCACTAAAATAGTCACAAAAGGATGCTACATATTCTTTTACCGCTTCTGACGGAATCGTAACAAGATACTGCTTACAGCTTACCTTATCACCGTTTGCATTTGTAATCTTAACATTATCCACCTTCTCATATGTAATAGACTCCTTTAACTTTTCACTTGCCGGAATCATATATTTGTCATATAAGGCTTTTACCTCCTCCGTATCCACTTCAGATGTTTCCGCTTCCGCCAGCGCTAATAATTCATCCCTATCCAGCGCAAATACAGCATCATATATCTCAGGCATTTCATAATAAAAAACATTTCCTATCTGATACAGATTTAAATTGGCAGTCTCGCCCTCCATAGAAAATGCCGAAAGCAAACTGAAATCATAACCTGTCTCCTTCTTTTCGGCCGAAGCGTCAACTTTTACTGACATTTCGTCAACCGACTCCTTATCAATCACATTATTAAGAGTGCCTTCAAAGACCATATCAACATCATCTGTTGATAAATCCGACAATCCCAGCACATCATTATATTCCGAGAAGCCCTGCTCCTTAAGCTCGCCAAATGTGTTTGCTACAGCGCCTTTTACAACCTCCTCAGGTGTCTTGCGAAGCACAAAATAAAGTATGATAACGATTGCGGCCACAAGAACTACGGCAGCTACGGAAATACCTGCCACAAGACCTGTTTTCTTCTTTGGAACATCAGGAGCAGCAACAGGGTCTCCAAACTCATTATACATATCGCCTGTCTTCATCTCTGATACATTTTCTTCCTTGAAAACATCCCTCTGTACAATTTTCTCTTCCTGATTTTCCTCTGTCAGTTTCAATCCTGATGTACGCTCTTCCACCGGATTCTCCCCATTCATATTTTTCTCAGAAAGATTCTCTTCTTCCATAATCGCTTCAATTTGATTTGCTTCCGTCAGATTTTCTCCAGACATGTTTTCTTCAGCCATATTCTTTTCTAATCCATTCATCTTTTCTTCACTCATGATAAAACCTTCTTTCTGAATATTACTTTATTGTCATGTCTCATCACTTATGTCATATACTCTAAAGTATCATATATTCTGTAAATATTAACCTTAATATAACTTAATTTTATTCTTCATCAGAAAAATCCAAGCCTAATCTTCCTAAAACAGACCTCGGTACATACGCCTCAAGAAAGATACCGTCCTCAAGATATTCCTCAGTCAGCACCTCTCCATACTTGTGAATGATGCCCGGTTTCCCAGCCTCCGCATATGAAAAGGTATGACGTATATAGGACTTCTGATTTCTTAGTATGTCCTCGATATCCATAATCAGCTCTTCAATTCCTTCTCCTGTCCTTGCTGATATATAGTGTGTTTTATCTGCCTTCAAATCCTTGATATTTCCCAAACCGTCCTTATCTTCTATGCAATCTTTCTTATTGAAAACCGTTATGACAGTCTTGCCGGATTTATCATCTATATTAAGTTTTCTAAGTATATCATAAACCGTAGCCATATTTCTATCTATTTTTTCATCGGATACATCTACTACATGGAGTATAATATCGCTGTATCTCGCTTCTTCCAGTGTTGATTGGAACGCTTCTATCAGATGATGCGGCAGTTTCCTGATAAATCCAACCGTGTCCGTAAAAAGTACCTTAGAACCTCCCGGCAGCTTATAGCTTCTGGTCGTAGGGTCAAGTGTGGCAAATAATTTGTCCTCCGACAATACCCCCGCACCTGTAATTTTATTTAAAAGCGTAGACTTTCCGGCATTTGTATAACCCACTATACTAACCACAGGAATTGCCGATTTCTCCCGTTGCTTACGTTGCTGCTCTCTTTGCCGCACTACATCCTTAAGCTCACTTTTCAATCTTGATATTCTGTCTCTTATTACACGTCTGTCTATCTCAAGCTTTTTCTCACCCGGGCCTCTGGTCCCTATACCACCACCAAGTCTTGACAATGAAGCACGCATACCCACCAGTCTTGTAGCACGGAATTTAAGCTGTGCCAGCTCTACCTGCAATTTACCCTCATAGCTGCCTGCATGGGAGGCAAATATATCCAGAATAACCATTGTTCTGTCCATTACTTTGATATCCAAAGCATCCTGAAGATTCATAAGCTGTGCAGGTGACAATTCGTCATCGCAGCATACACCCGTTGCATCAAGCTCCAAAATCATCTCTCTAAGCTCTGTTACCTTACCGCTTCCCAGATACAAATCATTTGCAATCTTTTCCCTGCTTTGAATAAGTCTTCCCACCGTTACTGCTCCGGCGGTATCGAGCAGCTCGGTAAGCTCATCCAAAGATTGCTCTACATCCTCTCTATCGGAATAGTCTCCGTCATTCCTTGTATATCCGTCTATTGCCGCTGCAAATATTATAATTCTCTCCTTTTCCGTGCCATTTTCTGTTTCATATATTCTGTTTTTATCTGCTGCCACTATGACACCCCCAATCCATGCGCTGCATTTACACCGCTATTCCATAATAACCTTAATTTCAACCTTTTCCGATTTATTTCCGTTTCTGTCTATAGCATAGCACCACACCGTATAAGTTTCTGATACAACGATATCTGCCCTGTTAATAGCCGATGTCTCTACACATATACATGCTTCTGACTGCCTGCCATATGAAGAATCTGCGGCAGTTACAATATCGGTTATCCGCACGCCATCATCATAGGCAGATATATAAGAGCCTATCAGCTCTGCAAGCTTCTGGGCATCTCCATTATAGCTGTCTGCTGCTATATGAATTTCCTCAGGTACAATCTCAAGAACCGGCACTCTGCTGTCAATTACAGTAATTACTATATCCTTTTTTACTGTACTTATTCCGTCTGTAAAGGAATAGCTTATTTCATAGCTTCCGCATATATTTTCATCGACAGTCCCCTCTACCTTAAGCACTTCCGTCATATCTTCCATTTCCTTGGAAAATGCCATTATGCCTGCACGCTCATCAAATGGCTCGCCAGCCTCTATGGTACGGCTCATTGCGCCAAATATCATACCTTCTGTCATATATGGATTGCCTTCTGTCATATCCGTAGGGTCCCAGCCCGCATTCCTTGTATCACTTATTATATAAGGATTCGCCGGCTTTCCCATTGGTCCATAATAATCACTGTCAAATATATTTACCTGTGTACCATACTCACAATTATCAAAAATCCATTTTGCATCTGCCACACACAATCTTACACATCCCATTGATGCATGGGTGCCCAGCTTGTTATATTCCCATGTCTCAAGTCTGTCATTTGAATCCGTCTCATAAGGAACTGAATGAAACAATATATCTCCGTGTATCTGATATGCGTATTGTCCATATACACCACCAAGCAGCCATGCCCAATCATAGCGGTCAGAGGTATTGAATAACCCAAGCGGCGTATTCTCATCATTTGCCGTTGAACATCGCATACATCTTACAGGAACGGTATAATAACCCTGTTCATCCAGCGCATAAACAGTCACTATATTCTCCTGTCTGTTAACCTTAATTGCATATGTACAGCCATTGTCCTCAAGGTCCTCACCGTTATAAAGAGAAGGAGCCACTGCTGAAACGCCCTCCATGCGTTTTGTCTTTACAGGCTGGGCAAGCAGTATCCCCTCACTGTTGCTTACACCTGCTTCCTCCCCCTGTGCGGATGCCTCTTCAGGATTCCGAACCGGTTCCGTTACATCTTTTTTCCAGTCATTTTCAGCCTTTTCATCAGCAATCACTTTATATATGCTTACCGTCTTCTTTGTATGGGTTGCCTTATTTCTAAACATGGCCGCTGCGATAATAATCAAAAATAGTATGTATGTAAAAAAAATTGCAAAAGAAATCTTCTCCGTTCGGCTGATATATTTTGCTTGTTTCTTTTTTATCTGGTGTCCGTTTCTTTCCATAGCTTTTTCCTATCTCTATCTAAATCTTTTCTTAGCTTTATCTTGTTATTTAGTATTTCATTTCAATAAGATAACATTACACGACAAAAAATAAAATACTTTTTAGAAAAATATTATTTTTCCCCATTGACAAAAAGTAATATTGTTGTAAATTATTCATACAAAAAATATTTAGATAATTGACTGAGGTTATATTATGAAAGATTTAACAAAGGGAAATCCATTTAAGGTTATATGGCTATATGCACTGCCGATGATACTGGGACAAATGGCGCAGCAATTATATAGCTTTGCCGATTCTGCAATCGTCGGTAATTATGTAAGCTCTAATGCCCTTGCTGCCGTAGGTGCAACAAATGTTGTATCCAACATGCTTATAGGCTTTCTGAATAGTGCAACGCTGGGGCTTGCAATTCCCATCGCACGCCATTACGGTGCCAAAGATGAAAAAAACATGAGAAAATGTATAAGTGCATCTGCCGTACTCACACTGATTGCATCTGTTTTACTGACAATTATAGGACTGCTTTTTATATACAAGATACTGACATTGCTTGGAACCCCTGCTGACATCATTAATATGTCATATGAATATGTAAAAATTATTCTTGCAGGAATCATATTTACATCAATCTACAATTTTAGCGCAAATCTGCTTCGTGCCGTCGGCGACAGCGTAACACCGCTGATATTCCTTGGAATAGCAGTATTCCTCAATATCGGTCTTGATTTGCTGTTTATCAGGGTTTTTGACATGGGTGTAAGCGGAGCCGCATATGCAACCGTTATATCTCAGGCTGTTGCAGGTATCACCTGTTTAATCTTTATTTTTACAAAATGCAAACATCTCGTTCCACAGTCCGGTGAATTCATAGTCAGCAAAACAGACCTTGCTGACCTTGTTCAGTCTGCACTTGCAATGGGCTTTATGAGCTGTATCATTAATATCGGAACCGTTATTTTGCAAAGTGCCATCAATAATCTGGGAACGGAAATCATTACAGCGCATACCTCCGCAAGAAAGGTATTTGAAATTCTCACTGTAATTCTCTATACCGTCGGAAATGCCGTAACTACCTTTGTCAGCCAGAATATGGGCGCACACGAAATCCAGCGTGTCAAACGGGGGATACGCGACGGAATACTTTTGAACGCATTTATCACAACGATATTAATCATTCTCGGCTGGCTGTTTGGTCCTTGGCTTCTGCGCCTTGTATCAGGAACAGCAGATGCAGCTGTTATCGACCCTGCTGTACGTTACGTCAGAATCAGTGTTACCTGCTTCTATGTGTTAGGTCCTTTGTTTGTATTAAGATGCTCCATGCAGGGTATGGGAAGAAAGATTGTTCCCATTGCTTCAAGCACCCTGGAAATGATAGGAAAGATTCTTGCTGTCATGTTCTTAGCCCCAAGGCTGGGCTATCTGGGTATTACAATTACCGAGCCTATCATTTGGGCGTGCTGTTCATTGATGTTAGCCATTATGTATCTTACCAAGCCGCCCGAAAAGCTGCCCCCCTATCAGCAATAGAGGACAGCTCCCAGCTTAAAATGACTCTCGTTCCGAGGTTGCAACCATCCGACACCGGCAGTTCTTTGGTGTCTTCTTATATTATTCTTAATCCATTGGCTTAAGATACATTGCAGAAAGTGCCGGCAAATCAAAACCAAAGTCACCGTCTGCACCCTTTATGGTTGTTATATCATCCTTGGTATCTCCGCCATATCGATTCCAGTCGGAATTGATAAGTACCTCCATACTGTCACCATTTCCATATCTGAAATGATAATCCTTATACGTTATTCCTGAAAGGTTCAGTACAACTATGACCTTATTTTCATTTACAACTCTTTGGAAGATGTACACGACATCCTGCTCCTTACCGCACAATATCCAGTCAAATCCATGCGGGTCATCATCCCATGCCGAAAGTGCAGCTTCTTCCATATATATCCTGTTCAAATCCTTTATGTATCTGTTGAAGGAATCATGACTTGGATATTTCAGCATGCCCCAATCCTGCTCGCGGCGCTCATCCCATTCCCGGAACTGGGCTATTTCATTTCCCATAAAGTTAAGCTTCTTACCCGGATGTGCATACATGTACGCATAAAGGGCCTTTACATTTGGGAATTTTTCCTTGTAGTCACCAGCCATCTTCTGAATAATAGTTGCCTTGCCATGAACCACCTCATCATGGGAAAGCGGCAGCAAGTATCGCTCATTATAATAATACATCATGGAAAATGACAGCTTATGATACTCCTTATCACGGCAAAATGGCAGTGTCCTGAAGAAATTTAATGTATCATTCATCCAGCCCATATCCCATTTATAGTCAAATCCCAAACCGTTATATTGGGTTTCCTTCGTTGTTCCTGCATAATCCGTGGAATCCTCTGCACATAAGATGCATGACGGGTGTCTGTCCTTCAGTCCCTGATTCATTCCTTTGATAAATTTTACTGCCTTTTCATTTACACCGCGGTCTGAGTCACCCATCCAATATATGATACGGCTTATTGCATCCATGCGAAGACCGTCAAAATGATATTCCGTCAACCAGTAATTTGCCGCACTTTGTAAGAAGCTTTGCACTTCTCCCTTAGAGTGTATAAAATTCATGCTTCCCCACTCACTATAGCCTACATCATCGGAAGGATGCTCATAGAGTGCTGTACCATCATATTTTGCAAGTCCATAACCATCTAATGCAAAATGTACAGGAACGAAATCCATGATAACTCCTATACCATTTTTATGAAGTATATCTATCAGCTCTTTCAGCTCGGATGCTGTACCATACCTCGATGTGGGGCTGAAAAATCCCGTATTCTGATATCCCCAAGACTGGTCACTCGGATGCTCGGAAAGAGGCATAAATTCTATATAATTATAGCCCTGCTCCTTCAAATATTCCACCAGCATTGGAGCCAGCTCCTTATAGCTGTACCAGCCCTCAGATACCCTGTCTGCTTCTATGACTTCGTCAGGTGTCATAACCTCTCCATGCTCATTCAATACAGGCTTACATCTCCATGAACTTAAATGCATTTCATATATATTTAAGGGACTGCCCTTACATTCCGTTCTGCTCTTCATCCATTTCTCATCAGTGAATTTGTATTCTGATAAATCCCGTATAATCGATGCAAACCCCGGTCTCAACTCCATTCCGAAACCATAAGGGTCACAGTGATCTACACAACCTCCAGCCCTTGTATATATTTTATATTTGTACATCATTCCCGGTCTTGCATTCGGTATAAAGCATTTAAAGAAGCTGCCGTCATAGCATCTCTCCATTACGGTTTCTTCCCAGTTATTGAACTCACCCGTCACGTTTACCCCCGCTGCATTTGGCGCATATGTTACAAATTCCACGCCTGTTATTTTTTCCTTCTTGCTTCTTCCTGACGTACCCTTTATTACATGTGCCCCCAGTGCTTTATATGCATCAAAGCATCTTCCTGAATAAAATTCATATAAATCCATAACGCTTCTCCTTCGTCTTCATATTTCCTTATTCTGAAATAATATTTTCAATACATATTTTGATTTCTTGACTATAGTAAATTTTTTCTATATTATAAAAAAGAGGCTTTGGATTTTCCATATATAATATTTTACATAAGTAAAATATTTTACTCTCGTCAAAAATTGTCTAATTATGTAAAATGCTGCGATTTAAGACAGTGGAATACCAGCATTTCAGACATATCTATTAGATTAAATTGGAAAGGACAATCGCATTATGGATTTGAGAGTACAAAAAACAAGAAACAGTATATTCAGTGCTTTTATAGAACTTCGTGCCACAAAGCCAATCGAGAAGATTACCGTTAAAGAACTTGCCGCCAGAGCAAATATAAGCAAACAAACATTTTACCTGCATTTCAGAGACATTTATGATTTGTCAGAGTATCTGGAAAATGATGCTGTATCCTCACTGGTAGCCGACATTCCAAATCCGGACTACTTCATCACAAATTCTTCCGAAGCCACACGCCAGCTCTGTAACGCCGCTTTAAGTCAGGGTAATCTGTTCAATATTCTTTTTCCAGATGACGACCGGAGCTATGGAATACTAACGAATAAAATAGAAAAGAAAATTAAAGATATTATTTTTGAATCCCATCCGGAATTCCGGAACGATATCAGAGAAAATGTAATTATATCCCTGTTTATACAGGGCAGTGTATATACCTTTATGAAATATAAAGATTCCAATGCAGCTGAGGTTACAGAAATTCTTGCTGAGATTATAAAGAAAATTACTGACAGATAACCCCAAAAGCCCCCTGACCGGGGGCACAATAATCCATTATTCATTATCTTCAAATACCGTCATAGCTACATGCTCATAGTTTACATTCTCCCGTATATATGCCTGATAGCCATAATCCTCTTTTAGTCCCAATATAATTATATAAACTGTAGTCTCATACCCTCTGCTGGTAAACATATCCAAATCAAATTCCAACAGAAGGCTGCCTTTGCGTACATAGTTTCCTTCTCTTGTATGCAGCCTGAAGCCTTCCCCCTGCAACTGCTCCAGTCCTCTGCCTATATGAATAAGCAGATTGACACCCTTTGAGGAGGTAATTACGAACTGGTTTCTTTCTCTTTGGATAGCTCTAATTTCGCCGTCAAATGGCGACCGCACTTCTCCTCTTTTGGGGAAAATAGCAATTCCGTCTCTATTTTCATCTCCCAAAGTTTCGTAACCGTGTATATCAGCCAGATAAACAATATCCCCTTCAACAGGCGTATAAATCCTTTCAATAATTCTTTCATCACTTATAAATATTTCTTCAGCAGAATCTTCGTCCGTTTCCTTAATTTTGTCCACGTACATTTCAAGCTCATTTTTTATTTTCCCTGCACTCTGACCATAAATAATCTGAACACCTCTGTCTTTTCCCAGAATCCCTGTAGCTCCGGTAGTTCTAAGCAGTCCTCTGTCAACCAGCCTTCCGTCATTTACGATAACCCTAAGCCTTGTAGCACAGCTGTCAAAGTCATAAATATTATCTACACCGCCAAGACCGGAAACAATACTGGCAAGCTTTCTGCTCTCATCTACATCCTCTTTCTCCGCTCTGGATAATGCAGCACGTCTGCTTTTTCTTTCATAATATACCCATATATATATAATTCCACTTGCACACACAATAAATACTGCATAGAGCCACCAATTATTCATCAGACTTAGAAAAAAATTGTTCCACATCAGAAATAACCTCCCAGATTTATTTTGTGCATGATATGGAGATTTATTCCCACATGGAACAATTCTTTTGTATTTATTTCGTCCTTTAACGGTTTTATCTGTATTATCTTTTCATCGCCTTTAATATCTTCTTATCCTCAGCACTGATTCTAAAGGACTCCTGCATTTTCTGAATCGTTTTATTAAAAGTAAAATCATCAAGCGTGTTATTCTTCATAAATGACATTACCTTATCCGGATACTTCACATATGCCGTCGCAAGTCCCCATGCTATACCCATTTTAAAATAATAGCCGTCATTTTTCATTGTATTATAGGCATATAAAACCTTATCTATATACGCATCCTCAAGGAAATGGCTCATCATCATTATCGTTACAAATCTAAGACGGAATTCCTCCTGATTGGCCTCATGCCCCAAGTTTATTGCAGGCTCAGAACCTGCCTCAGGCTTTACTACTTCAATCCGCTTTATCTTCTTTTTAGACTTAACAGGAGACATATACTTCATCAAAAATTCCCATACATCATCAGGATATCTCCTTGCTATTTTAAAGGTATTGCAGAATGTATCACAGACAGACCAGTTATCTATCTTTGGAATGAACTCTTCTGTATATACAAGAATGTCATCAATTTTCCCCTTTGCATAACCCAGCACAAGACCCTGCAGCATAATTTCTTCAAATGTATCATCCACCGCATTATCAAGATACTCCTTCCAATTAACGGAAGCTATCTCCTTTGCCATCTTACGAAGCACCGGAATTCTTACACCTATTATATTTCCACAACCGGGATTTAACGATGCTGTAAATTTTCCATATTCTATATCCATGTTTTTATACAGCGCATCTCTAATTAGCTCATTTACTGAATTTCCCTGATTATCATTCATGCATTATTTTCTCCTTATTGTTTAGTCCGATACTTTTTTCAATATCGCTTATCCCGATACCGATTTTACTTGATATTTCCGAAAGGCTTTTCTAACTGCCTAGTTAACTACATTACATGGCTCACCTGCCAAATATGCCTTCAGGTTTTCCACGGCAATCCCCATCAGTCGTTCCCTTGCTTCTACGGACGCCCATGCAATATGTGGCGTTATAATTATATTTTTGGCAGATAACAAAGGATTGTCTGCTGCCATTGGTTCACTTCCTATCACATCAAGAGCCGCCCCTGCAAGCTTTTCCTGATTTAGTGCATCAGCCAAATCCTGTTCCTGGATTAATCCACCTCTGGCAGTATTGATAAGCATAGCTCCGTCTTTCATCATCACTATTGACTCTTTATTTATAATTTTCTCCGTCTCAGGAAACAAAGGACAATGAAGCGTTATTATATCTGATTCCTTAAATACTGTTTTCCTGTCAGCCCAGCTTATATGGCTGCCGCTTATAGCCGATACTGCCGGCAACGGTTTTTCTGTTCTGCTGTTTACCAACACATTCATACCAAACGCCATTGCGATTTGGGCAACCCTGCTGCCTATACTTCCATAACCTATAATTCCCAATGTTTTTCCCTTTATATCAATAAGCGGAGCAAGGTTATAAGAAAAATCCTTTGTCTTTATCCAATCACCAGATGCCACAGACCTGCTGTGAAGTCCTACTTTATTACACAATTCCAACATAAGGGCAAATGTAAACTGGGCCACCGCATCCGTTCCATACTCAGGAACATTTGTCACGACAATTCCTGCTTCCTTTGCCGCTGTCACATCTACCACATTATATCCCGTAGCGTTTACGCCTACATATTTCAAGCAAGGACATTTCTCTATTACAGCTTTGTCAATTACTGTCTTATTTGTAAGTATGACCTCTGCATCTCCGATTCGTTCTACAACAAGCTCCGGCTCCGACCTGTCATAAACCGTAACCTCTCCCAACTCTTCAAATCCCGCCCAGCTGATATCACCGGGATTGAGAACATATCCGTCAAGTACAATTATCTTCAAAGTAAATCCTCCAATTCACTGTTTCGCATTTGAACAATACTATGTACATTATAGTCCAAATAGCTTTCTCATTGCAACAGGCATAAATAAAACAGGAAGATATATTACAGATACCAACGATCTGAATATATCTCCCTGATTCCATTTCATGTCCGATTTCTTGCTGCTATTTAGTACTCTTCATAACATCCAAGAGCCTTCGACTCTTCAATAAGGTCTACAAAGCTTCCGTCCATAGCATTTAAAATCACAAGCTGCTCAGGATTATCAGAACCGTCATAATCCGTACGCTCCTCATACTGTGAAAATACCCAAACAGGTATATACTTACACTTTCCATCACCGTCTGATACAATATAATAGGTAAGACGAACATCATTAAACTCTACATTCTTATATCTGGTTGGGTACTTCTCATAATATTTTGCCATCTCGGTATTTGCCTTTTCTATAATCTGTTCATAGGAAAGCAGCTCTACATTTTCCTCTACACTGTCAGCCTGACCAAATATTTGCTGCCAATATGCCTTTACAACTTTTCCGTCATAAACATATACCGAATAACTCTCTACAGGTATATCAGCCCAACCGTTATTCTGCTGCAAATTGTCAACACTATATATTCTTCCGTTATACGTCGGTGTACCTGCTATAGCTCTTGAAAAAATTACGCTATAACCGTCAACCTCTGTTGCTACAGCTTCTCCGTTATCACTGTAGTAAGACCAGTACAAATCAGATGTTTGCTTCTTTATAACATCCGTTATCCCTAAATCAGCAAGGAAGTTTTCTGCGATATCCTCTGCTTCTTCTGCTGTCATGCTGCTCATATTGGCGCCTAAAGCTTCGTCTGTCCACTCCGTTATATATCCGCTTACAGCGCCCTCACAAGGTCTAATGTCTACAGCATTGTCCGGTGAAAAATAGACATATGAGCCCATTCCGGCTCCTCCCTCATCTTCTTCGGCTCCGTAGCTATACATGCCTAAAGTATATTCCGTGTCGCCTATCATTCCTATAAAGTCCTCTCCATCATAATCTCCTGCCTCAGGATATGTCTCAGGGGCCTCCGCCAATTCCTTCTCAAGCTCTTTTATCTCCTCCTCAAGATAAGACACCCAGGAAGTATCTCCATCTTCCTCTGCTTGTTCTATTTGCTGCTTGTCACTGTCGATTTGCTCCTGAATATCGGACTTTATTCTATTCTCATAATCATACAGATAGATTCCCTTATCCTTTTCAAACAGTGTTTCTGCAATCTTCTTTTTATCCTCCTTTGTGAGGCTGTACGGCGTAAAATGTGCAACATTCATCTTGTCCGCATCAGGAATTTCTATTTCTTCATCATTTATCGTTATACTTCCAAGCGTTGAATTTCCGACATCAATCGTTTCGTTACAGCTTTCCGGAACACCCAGCTTGCCGCCTATTCCAGCTCTATCTGATGTACTTGTTTTATCTCCGTCATTTTGATTTGAATTTCCATCCACGTCATAATCCACTGTCTTCTGTCCGCATCCTGTAAGCGCAGTCTGTGCCATCATAAGTCCTGCCAACGCAACAACTGCGGCTTTCTTCAAATTAGATTTTTTCATATTCTTCTCCTTCCAAATACAAACTAAACGCAAACAATCTGCATTTTATCACACCACAATATTAATCTTCAATTACTTGAACAGTTGACTAGTAATCCTCATAACATCCAAGAGCCTTTGACTCTTCAATAAGGTCTACAAAGCTTCCGTCCATAGCATTTAAAATCACAAGCTGCTCAGGATTATCAGAACCGTCATAATCCGTACGCTCCTCATACTGTGAAAATACCCAAACAGGTATATACTTACACTTTCCATCACCGTCTGATACAATATAATAGGTAAGACGAACATCATTAAACTCTACATTCTTATATCTGGTTGGGTACTTCTCATAATATTTTGCCATCTCGGTATTTGCCTTTTCTATAATCTGTTCATAGGAAAGCAGCTCTACATTTTCCTCTACACTGTCAGCCTGACCAAATATTTGCTGCCAATATGCCTTTACAACTTTTCCGTCATAAACATATACCGAATAACTCTCTACAGGTATATCAGCCCAACCGTTATTCTGCTGCAAATTATCCGCACTGCTGATATAACCGCTATATGTTTTTGTACCTGCTATAGCCCTTGAGTAAAATACACAATAGCCATCAACCTCTCTTGCCACATCTTCTCCGTTATCACTGTAGTAAAACCAGTACAAATCAGATGTTTGCTTCTTTATAACATCCGTTATCCCTAAATCAGCAAGGAAGTTTTCTGCGATATCCTCTGCTTCTTCTGCTGTCATGCTGCTCATATTGGCGCCTAAAGCTTCGCTGCCTTCGTCTTCCCACTCTATCATATCTCCGCTTACAGCGCCCTCACAAGGTCTAATGTCTACAGCATTATCCAGTGAAAAATAGACATATGAGCCCATTCCGGTCGTCCCTTCTTCGTTATCCTCGCCATAGTTATACATTCTTAAATAATATTTGATATCATCTACCGTTCCAATAAAAAAGTCCTCTCCATCATAATCTCCTGCCTCAGGATATGTCTCAGGTGCCTCCGCCAATTCCTTCTCAAGCTCTTTTATCTCCTCCTCAAGATAAGACACCCAGGAAGTATCTCCCTCTTCCTGTGCACTTTCAATTTGCTTTTTGTCACTGTCGATTTGCTCCTGAATATCGGATTTTATTCTATGCTCATAGTCATACAAATATATCCCCTTATCCTTTTCAAACAGTGTTTCTGCAATATTCTTTTTATTCTCCTTTGTTAAGCTATAAGGTGTAAAATGTGCAACATTCATCTTATCAGTATTGGGAATTTCTATTTCTTCATCATTTATCGTTATACTTCCAAGGGTTGAATTTCCGACATCAATCGTTTCGTTACAGCTTTCCGGAACACCCAGCTTGCCGCCTATTCCAGCTCTATCTGATGTACTTGTTTTATCTCCGTCATTTTGATTTGAATTTCCATCCACGTCATAATCCACTGTCTTCTGTCCGCATCCTGTAAGCGCAGTCTGTGCCATCATCAGTCCTGCCAACGCAACAACTGCGGCTTTCTTCAAATTAGACTTTCTCATTTATTACCTCCTATAAATAACATATTATTTCACGTCATGTTCATCCAATAGCATAACCTTGCGGACATTATAACACACCTTAATATTAATTAACAATCTTCTGTATCCTTAAGATTTCTTTAATAATTGCTTCCCATAATAAAAAGCGGGAAGATATATAAACGAATGTCCTCTATCCGTATATATCTTCCCGCTCCAAATTTTATGTCAAGCCAGCGGCTTATCCTTTCGCATTTGAAAAATCATCATAGCATCCCAGCTTCTTCGCCTCTTCAATGAGGTCTATAAAGGTTCCGTCCATTGCATTTAAAATCACAATCTGCTCAGGACTATCAGAACCGTCATAATCCGTATACTCCTCATACTGTGAAAATACCCAAACAGGTATATACTTACACTTTCCATCTCCGTCTGATACGACATAATAGGTAAGACGCACATCATTAAATTCTATCTTCTTATATCTGGTCGGATACTTCTCGTAATATTTTGCCATCTCGGTATTTGCCTTTTCAATCATCTGCTCATAGGAAAGCAGCTCAACATTTTCATCTACACTGTCTGCCTGTCCAAATACCTGCTCCCAGTTTGCCTCTGCAACCCTTCCGTCATAAATATATAAGGAAAATCTTTCAACAGGTATGTTGACCCACCCGTTATTCTGCTGCAAATTATCCGCACTGCTGATATAACCGCTATATGTTTTTGAACCTGCTATGGCTCTTGAAAAAATTACGCTATAGCCGTCAATCTCTGTTGCTGATTCCCCCTCGTTTTCACTATAATACGACCAGTACAAATCCGAGGTTTCCGCCTTTACAACATCCGTAATTCCTATCTCCGCAAGGAAATTTACTGCTATATCCTCTGCTTCCTCTGCTGTCATACTGCTCATATTTGCCCCTAAATCCTGCATTTCGTCAGATGCAAACGCTGTCATATATCCCCCTGTAGCACCTTCATGTGGTCTGAGGGTTAGCGCATCCTTCGGAGAAAAATATACATATGAGCCCATTCCGACTCCTCCCTCATCTTCTTCGGCTCCGTAGCTATACATGCCTAAAGTATATTCCGTGTCGCCTATCATTCCTATAAAGCCGTCTCCGTCATAATCCCCCGCCTCAGGATATGTGTCAGGTGCCGATGCCAAATCCTTTTCTAATTGACTTATCTCCTCTTCAAGATATGCTGCCCATGAAGCATCTCCATCTGCCTCTGCTTGTTCTATTTGCTGCTTGTCACTGTCGATTTGTGCCTGAATCTCGGACTTTATTCTATTCTCATAATCATACAGATAGATTCCCTTATCCTTTTCAAACAGTGTTTCTGCAATCTTCTTTTTATCCTCCTTTGTGAAGCTGTACGGCGTAAAATGTGCAACATTCATCTTGTCCGCATCAGGAATCTCTATTTCATCATCATTTATCGTTATGCTTCCAACAGTGGAATTTCCTACATCAATCGTTTCATTACAGCTCTTGGGAATCCCCAACCTGTCTCCAATTCTTCCACCGCTTGATGTATTTGTCTTCCCCCCATCATTCTGATTTGAGCTGTCACCCTTATTAGCGTTCCCCTCCAAATCATAATCTACTGTTTTCTTACCACAGCCGGTAAGCGCAGTCTGTGCCATCATAAGCCCTGCCAGCGCAATAACTGCGGCTTTCTTCAAATTAGACTTTCTCATTTTATATCCTCCTTATACACACGTAACTATCCGAAGCTTTATGTGTATATTAGATATTGAAAGCATCAAAAATGCATCATTTCTGTATAAAAGTTGTAATTAATAGAAAAATCATATATTTTCTTATGAGATAATCTGATTAATCGTCTAATATGCCACCAGCCAATCCTCGATAATGGTTCCATCCACAGCATTTATAATCATAATTTCTTCCTCCCTGTTCAGATATTCATCTATATTGGAATAAATCCATACCGGTACTAAAACCATATGATTGTCTATATTTGTCAATCTGTATTTCAATTCTATGTGGTTACATTTCTTATCGTATTTCCTACCAATACTCTGATAATCAGCTATAACCTGATCTTGAAATATCTCGTCTATCTGCTCCCATTTCATAAGTGTCGTATCCTCAGTCTTCTCATCTCCTATTTTGTACATACCTTCAACGTCGCATATTACGATACCTTCTGCTGTAACACCTATTCTAATTACCTCCTGCCCCGACCTTGCTTCTGTATAATTTGTTTGAACCTTTGATTTTACCCTCGTAAGAATATATTCGTACCCAACTGATGAATCCTCTATTTTTGTTGATTCCCTCGCATCATAGCCCCGGAGCAAAAACCTTTTATATATACTAAAATCCTCAAAACCAAGACTGTTTAAATAATCGTATATTATAGCCTCAAGCTCTTCATCTGTATACAGCATATCAGGAGTACCATACATCGAAAGATGGAGACTGTTAAGCTCTTCTTCTATATAGCTAAAATTAATATTTCTGTCCATGATGACAAACATGCTATTAGGCTTTGGATACTCGCCGTCCTCCGCTACTCCCTGCATAAATGCTAATCTGCAAACCTTTCCGTCCACTTTACCTTCTGCATATACATAAGATGACAATAGATAAGATTCTGAAAAATATATTTCGCTAAGGTCTGCATAAGAATAATTATCTCCACCTGTTTCATAAAATGCAAAATCATTTCCCAAATTGTCCTGTACATATTTTGTATCCGTAGAATCATACACTCTGTCAAAATACCAATATCTATTCCCTGCAAAAAGAGACTCCGACTCTTCATATTCTTGTAGAAATTCATTACGTAGTTTCCTTCGCTCCTCCAAAGGATATACCTCAGGGGGATAATAAACCGTATATTCACCGTCATCAAACAGCTTATCCGCCGCCTGCTTCATATATTCCGGTGTAAGCTCAAAAAGCTCCATCTCATATATCCCTACGGAATCTGTCTCCGGTACTATGATATCTCCGTCCACGCTTATTCCCGTACTGCCTATCTGATAGGAAACATGCTCCTCGGTAATTCCCAATTTTTCTTTTAGTCCGTCTTCCGCCGGAATATCACCGTTCAGATTCCAAATATCATCCGATACATTCTTTTTCTTATCACCACAGCCCACCGATATCATAGTAAGCAGAATGGCAAGCAGAATAACACTTATATTTCTTACCGCCTTTTTATACATAACACGCTCTCCTTCCTTATCACTACGACATTTTTTATGATAAAATCATTATAAATAATTAATGTATCCGACATGTATCAGAAATAAAAAATCAATGAACACCTGAAATATGTTTCCCTGCTTAATTGGAGTGATACAAATATGTTACATTTACCATTTATAATTCGTTTATTAATATTATATAATATTAATTGATATATACAGCTATATGTCCTGTGGCAATATCGTCTATTTTACGAAGGGAGCAAATAATGATAAAAATACTGATTGTTGAAGATGAACGTCCGATTTCTGACTTAATAAAGCTTAATCTGTCCGATGCAGGATATGACTGCACCTGCGTATATAACGGTATGGATGCTATTGATATCGTATCCGAACATACCTTTGATTTAATGCTCCTTGACATTATGCTGCCGGGGGCAGACGGTTATGAAATCATGGATTATGTCCGCGACCTGGGTATTCCCGTTATATTTTTGACGGCCAAAAACATGACTTCGGATAAGGTCAAGGGACTTAATATGGGTGCGGAAGATTTTATTGTGAAACCATTTGAAATCGTCGAGCTTTTGGCACGAATTCATGTAGTGCTGCGCAGATATCATAAAATTTCAAACACCTTGGAATTTAAAGACCTGAACATTGATTTAGACAGAAATACCGTAACACGCAACAATAAAAAAATTACTCTGACACCAAAAGAATTTGATTTACTGGTACTTTTTGTAAGAAACCTGAATATAACGCTCTTTAGAGAGCGCATCTATGAAACCGTATGGGAAGCCGAATATACAGGCGATACCAGAACCCTTGACCTGCATATACAAAGGCTTCGCAAAAAAGCAGGAATTGAGGAAGAACTGAAAACAATATACCGTATCGGTTATCGGTTGGAGGAATAGCCATTGAAATTTCGTTATAAACTTCTGCTTATAAACATTATTTTTTTATCTATTGCATTGTGCATTACCGGTTATCTGATGATTAAAAAGAACTTCCGGCTTGCCATAGACACGCAAATCAATAATGCAATTGAAGAAAACAACTTTATTGAAGCATCCATACAACATATTATTATTTCAGAATATGCCCAGACGAATGATGATTATACTGATAAGCTTACGGATATCGGAGAACAGGTTCATAATAATCTTACGACTACTAAAACAAGCTTTTACATTCTTGTAAATGGACATGTATATTATGGCTCTGACAAAAAGACGATTCCGGAAAAGCTGCTAAATGATGCATCAATGGGAAGTAAACATTACCTTATAACGGAAAATAATGGTTCATATTATATATATGTTCACTCCATGCACATAATTGATGAAAGGCATGAGCTTTCCATCATAACGTACCGTGATATATCTGAAGTATACAAAATGAAGGATACCCAGCTTCGCTATGAACAGGTATTGGTGATTCTTGTTTTAGCCATATGCAGTATACTGACTTATTTGTTCAGTCATATCTTAACCAAGCCCATGGAACAGCTAAATGACATTTCAGACAGCTTTGCAAACGGTGATTACAGTATCAGAAGCACCATTCATACCCACGATGAAATCGGTATGCTCTCTGAAAAATTTAATCATATGGCTGATTCCATAGAAGAGCACATAACCATGCTTAATGATATGGTAAAACAGCGTGAACAATTTGTTGCTGATTTTACCCATGAAATAAAGACACCTATGACTACTATTATCGGGTATGCAGATACCATTCGCTCAAAGGAGCTGTCCAGAGAGAACCAGCTTAGCGCGGCAAATTACATATTTTCCGAAGGAAAACGTCTTGAACGGCTATCGCTTAAATTATTTGATTTGATATATCTGGGACAGCACGATATTAAAAAACAGCCTATCTATACAACTGTTTTAGGACAGGATATCTGTAAGACCATTGAGCCTGCAATTATCGCAGCCGACCTTGTTCTTGTTTCAGGATTTGAAGAAGCGCAAATATACGGTGATGCAGATTTACTTACAACAGCATTTATCAATATACTGGACAATGCACGTAAGGCATCAAGCCCACATGCATCCATAGAATATGCAGGACATATTGAAAATGACAAATATATATTTACTGTTACCGACCACGGAATCGGTATACCGGAAGAGCATATGAAACATATCTGTGACGAATTTTATATGGTAGACAAATCACGTTCCAGACAAAGCGGCGGTGCAGGACTTGGACTATCTCTTGTTGCCGCCATTCTCCATTGCCATGATGCCGTTATGGATATTGAAAGTACACCGGAACAGGGAACTTGCTTTCAGATTACCTTCGACAGGAGGCTTGTATGAAACACACGCATAAAAAGAAACTGCTCATTTTTATCTTGACAGGCATTGCTGCAATTACCTGTCTGTTTGTTCCGACTATCCTTATGGATAAACAGGCAAGTAATACGCTTAATTCAGTAAATACCGCACCTTCTGACTCCTATATGTCCTCATCTGTTGCTATGTCACGATATATCTCTAACCAGTTAAGTGAATTTGAACGTGTTCAGCTTATTGCGGGTGGCTGGGACAGTGTTTATCTGCCTGCCGGATGGAATGAAATTGATATGAATGCATCAATGGCAACAGACCAAATCAAAAGAAACCTGAATGAGCTCTACAGCCAAGGAAACTATGAGCTTCTATTCGACTCTGCATATGAAAACTGGTATACATGGGAAACCACTCTCTATAAGGCGGTTGATGCAAGCTTTGGAACATATCTTGCATATTACACTGTAACAAAATTCACTAGATATGATAGTGCTTCTGTGCATTACGTCATCGCCTCAGAAAACGGGGATATTCTCTATGCATATACCAATCATACAAATCGTTTGGATTATGACACCGTATTTGACAGCTATCATGAGGATTATGCAAATAGAAAAGAAAATACATATCAAAAAGGTGATGCTTATATATACTTATATATTCCTGAAGAGAAACAGTAATTTATCAAAATAATTAAGATTAAAGCAAACCCTTACTATTCCGTTATATACGGAGCAAGGCGGCTATCAAGAACGGAATGGCTATGGTCTCTATCAGTAAATACAAAATATCATTGAAAAATAGCCTGAAAACATATACAATAAAGGAGACACATATTTAGTAACAAATATATATGAATGGGAGGTACCATATGGACGCAGAAGCATTAAAATCAAGGGTTTTAAATGTTTTTTCTGATGTTATGCCGGAGGTTGATACAGCAAATATCAATATGGCAGCAGAATTAACAACAGAGTATGGTGTAAACTCTGTATCAATCATTCAGTTCATTGTCGGATTAGAGGGGGAATTTGGCATAGAATTTGATGATTATGAACTTGCACTCGGTCTTTATTACGACATGAATGACATAGTTGCAGCAGTAGCATCTAAGGTCAAATAATTTTTAGCCCATATTTACAGCATAATTACAATATTTAGGAGGTATAAAAATGAGCAATAAGAAAATATTGCCGGTTAGCTACCCAATCATTACATCATGGCAATGGCATGCAACTTTATTTTCAATCATTGGGGATGATGAAAAAGCTAAAAACTGGATTTATAGTAATTACATACAATTAAGATGTTATAATATAGAAGAGATTTTCACAGGAGACGAGATGCTTCTTGCAGATATGATGCCCGGCAGCAGTTCCCTGAAGGAATGTCCTTATCTTTTATTCTCTCTTATGACAAAAGAACAGGTTGAGAGCTACTGTGGAGATATCATTACGTTTATTACGAAAACGATTGACCTGGGCGGATATGTATACGGTGTATTTGATGAAGCAAAGATTCTCTGTGATTCAGGCGCCGATTATAAATTCCCACATGAGCTGTTTATATTCGGATACGACAAGGATACGGAAGAATTCCATGTCGGAGACTTTACTTTCGGTGAGCATTATTCATACACCACCGTTTCATTTGAGGACGTTAAGAGAGGCTATGAAATTATTACGGCTTCTGAAGACCACATGTTTAAGGATGATTACAAGGGACGTCGTGGTTTATATGTAATACAGAAGAATACCACTGAAACTTACTATGAGATTGATAAAAAATATATTAAAGACACTCTTATTGAGTACCTTGAATCCAAGGATACAAAAAATCATTTCCGTATGATGAGAAATCGTTTTACAGACACGGTCTTTGGTGTTGATGTTTACGATGCTGTCCTAAAACAGATAGGTATACAGCTTTCAGGTGATGACCCTGACTTTGATATCAGAGCACTTCATCTTGTATATGACCATAAGGTTCTTATGATAGAAAGACTGAAATATCTTATGGAGAAGGGCTACATGGAATATAACAATGAAATACTTGATTCCTATATGGACGTTGTAAACAATATGCTTACCGCCAGAAACCTTTTGATTAAATGCTCCATTACAGGCAATATTGATTGTCTTGACAGATTCGAGAAGTATATCATGGGTGCAAAGGCAAAAGAAATGGATGTTCTTAACAAAGTAGTAGAGCTTTTATAAAATGAGCTTATAATAATATGAACACTTAATGGGCTATTATATAAGCTCCGTTGACATGAAATAGCAATCAGAGATAAAGCGGGTAAACCACCCGCTTTATCTGTTACATGTGAAGGGAGATGATAATGAACATGAATATATGCGTGTATGGTGCTTCAAGCAATGATATAGATCAATCCTATATATCTGCCGTAGAACAGCTTGGTTCAATCATGGCAGAAAGAGGACATACACTTGTTTTTGGTGCCGGTGGACGTGGCTTAATGGGCGCTGTTGCAAGAGGCGCAGCCTCAAAAAGCGGACATATAATAGGGGTTACACCTTCATTTTTTGATGTAGACGGCATATTATACGAGGGTGAAATGGAGCTTATCAAAACAAATACCATGAGAGAGCGCAAACAGATTATGGAAGACAGCTCTGATGCTTTTATTATGGTGCCCGGTGGTATCGGGACATATGAAGAATTCTTTGAGATTCTTACGCTTAAACAATTAGGTCGTCATGGCAAGGCAATCGTGATATACAATATCAATGGTTTTTTTGATGAACTGCTCGATATGATGAAGGCTACTGCCAATAAAGGCTTTATGAATAATGCTACAAATGAAATATATATCGTTATGGACAATGCGTCTGAAATCCTTGATTATATAGAAAAATACACTCCTGAAGTGGGAAGGGTATTTAAGTTCTAGGAATTTACAGTATATGCCAGCGGCAGCTTCCTTTAGATTCCTGACACCAAAAAAGGAGCTTTATCAGCTCCTTTTTTCAGCTCTTTATCAGCTTTTTCATTGCTTCTACTGCCAGCTTCACTGCCAAATCAGTATCATGTACTTCAGGATTACTAAGACCTGCTGCTTTTCGCTCCTGATTTCCGACAACAAGATAACAGGCTCCGACTCTTACTTTTAATGAGGCACCTACAATAAATAATGCAGCCGACTCCATTTCTGAAGCCAGGCAGCCCATGCGTTTCCATGCATCCCACTTATTTGCAAGTTCATAACCTACCGGTTTTAAGTCAGGAGAATGTTGTCCATAAAAAGAATCCTTACTTTGAACAACTCCCGTATGATAATTCAATTCCAGCGATTTTGCACTGTCGCATAGTGCATTTATAATATCGAGATTAGCCACAGCGGGATATTCAATCGGTGCATACTCCTTTGATGTTCCCTCCATTCGGACGGCTCCCGTAGCAATAACGATATCTCCACCCATGACCTCTGTCTGCATACCTCCGCATGTACCAACCCTGATAAAAGTATGCGCACCAAGGTGTGCCAGTTCTTCAAGGGCTATAGCTGCTGACGGACCGCCTATACCTGTGGAGGTCACGCTCACCTTCACTCCATCTAACAGACCCGTATACGTTATAAATTCCCTATTATCAGCAACCAAACGAGCGTCCTCCAGATACGCTGCTATCTTCTCACATCTCTTAGGGTCGCCAGGAAGGATAACATATTCACCTATCATATCGCTGTTTGTTTTTATATGGTATTCTAAACCCGATTCTTTCTCATAAATCATAAAATCACCCCTGATAACACCTACAAGACCGCTCATTGGCAGCCCCTTTCAAATGTATGATAACAAAAAGCCATAACATACCTTCATTTCGCTTTGTCATGGCTTTATATAATAATGTATTCTTTACTCTGCAACCTTAAATTGAGCCAGCTTCTCTTCAAGCTCTGCCGAAATTTCACCGTGGAATTTAACTGTAAGCGTTTTCTCTAAATCCAGACTAAATACTCCCAATATAGATTTACCATCAACAACATACTGCGCCGAAGAAACATCTACATCATTTGGAAACTGATTAAGGTAAGATACAAATGTCTTAATATCCTCCATTGTATTAACCTTGGCTTTCATCTCTGTTATCTGCATCATCAATACCCCCCATCTATTTTATTTTAGATATTTCCATAAAGATATTTTACCACCTATAAAAGTACTATGTCAACGACTCCGGCTATCAAATTTGGGGTACAAAATTCGACGCCGTATCTCCAGCCCTGTAAAATGAAAAACATCTTACATTTGTTTCCTCACTATTTTGTATTCATCGTCTAACTGAAAATACGGACAGCATTCATATGAACTCGTAATGAATCTTCCATAATCATCTTCATCCATATTTACAAGACACTCATAATAATCCTCTTCCTCATCATATACATAATGAGCACACAAATCACAACTCGTGGCCGCCATATCCACCCCTCCTTTGTTTTTTATCATAACATAATTAGGAAAAAGTGACATCCAATTTTTATATAATACTTTAAAATAATGCCAAATCATTACAATTTACACTTATTTTTACTGGCACATTTATATGTACTATGATATGATATTCGCATATAGTTTTCTTGCTTTAGTATATAAAATCAATTAAGGTGAAAAAGGGGTGTCTAATAATATGAAAAGGCGGATACTTTTACTAATTTCAACATTACTGTTACTGCTCTCATACAGCACTTTATCATTTGCTGCATCGGAAGAAACTACTGCATCAGATACGAAAGAAACGGATACGATAGATGCAAACGCTTATTATTACAATAAGTTTGACAATGATGCCTATCGAAATGTATATGACCAGATTAATCAGGCTGCATATAATTTCCACAATTCAACTACAAATGGAGAATATCAGGAAGAAGGCTATTATGTTGCATTTTCTCTTTCCGTTTCAAAAAAGGATTGGGATGTTATTGGTGCTTCCGGTCTTGATATGGTCGTCAAAGCAGTTTTGGCAGACCATCCTGAATACTTTTGGATGTCTGCGGACCATATTTATGAATCATGCTCCACCGAATCAGGTCTTACATATTATCTGGTTACTATTAAATGTTATGATCTGTATGCAAATGGTACGTCCCGACAGGTTATTAAAAACAATATGGATATTACCATAGGTAATTACGGTACCTCCATAGATGCATCACTTCCTGACTATATCAAGGTCTATCTTATACATAATGCAATCATTGAGGATGTTTATTATAAGACAGATGCAACTGAAATGAATGAGGAGAATGTTTGGGCATATACGGCAGACGGTATATTTAATTCAAAATACAAAAATGCTGTATCCTTTGGATACGCAAAGGCATTTAAGGCTGTTATGGATTATTTGAATATACCTTGTATATATGTAGAGGGAAACGACGTCGAAAACAAAGATGGCAGCAAAAAAACCACCGAGGCATGGAATCAGGTATATATATCGGGCGAATGGTATCTGATAAATCTTGCTTTTGATGATCCTGAAACAACAACAGGCAAAGATGTACTTACATATGACTATTTTAATATTACTACCGAAAAAGCTTCAGGTATGGCAAAGCCACTGACCGTATCCTCCTCATGGCTTCCAGGCGTTCCTGAATGTAAGGGAACAGAATTTTCACTGGCTAAGATACAGGAGGAGCTTGAGAAAAGCAACATATGGCAGAAGAGTAACTACCATTTCATTGATAAAATATTTGACAAATACGGTATATCCGTAGTGCTTATCAGCACGGGTGTTATCCTTCTTCTTATTGTTCTTCTCTTTAAAGAAATTCACAAGAAGAATAAAGAGAAAAGAACAGAGAAAATAAAGAAAACAAAAACAAAGGTAGTCGATCACTCAGATCTGGATGAGCATTTGAGAAGGCCGCCCCTTTCATAAGAATATAAAATCTGCCAGCAGTGCTTCTTTTGAATGTATGGCAACAAATAGAGGGTGTCCCAAAACTATGATTGATTAAAATCAATGAGAGGCTTTAAAGCCTCTCATTATTATTTACCCACTATAAGCCAGGCAGTGAGCACACCCAAAAGACGTTCGTCTGGTCTGCCCGTTTCTGTAAGAAAAACCAGACCGATTCGTTCATGTTTGTTGCGGGCATCTTCATAGAGCTTCTCTACCTGAGACAGCTTTGTGTCTGCCGCTACAAATTTAAATACCTCCGACGGATGGGAATTTAAACCCAGATACTGACTCAAATCCCGAAACCTCGTTTTTTCATCAAGCCTTACTCCTGCATCACCAAGAAGAAATGGGAATACACAGTTGTCGCTAAAATCTCCTACAACACGCCTTCCGTCTAAAATAGGTACATGAGAAATATTCCTGTCATTCATAATTCTGATAGTAGGCATTACCAAATCATCAGGAGCACGCCAGAGCAGTTGACTATATGGAACGCCCACATCACTACATCTGACAGGATTTTTTATTCTGTCTATAACCGTATCAAGCAGTTCTATCATCTTTTTACTTGGTTCAACAGGAAATTCCTCGTCGAGACGCTGATTGTGTTGCAACAGATTCCGTACCTCTCTGCAATAAGTAAGCTCATATTTGATATCCTTAAACTCACTCCTCTTTTCCAGCTTTGCAACGGCTGAACCATCAGGCGGAAATCTATATTCATTTAACGCCGCATTCTCCAGTTGTTTATATTTATCCAAAAAAAGCTCTGTATTGTTCACTTTTTACCTCCTGCTATTTTATTTCTTTTTACTCCTCCGGTACAAGGTCTGTTATATATTCATTTCCAAATATATCATATACCTTCATATAGGAATATCCTTTTGCAGTATCTTGATACTCGCCAAGAAGCGGTCTGAAGTCATCAATATTGGCATATTCAATCGAAAATCCGTATCCATCATATGTATGGGTATCACCAAGATAAGTAAACATGGTTGTCTCTTCCTTCAGCTGATTTCCATCATGCTCCACCATACCATAACAGAATTTTATCTCCATTCCCTCGTACATGGAATATGTATAAGAGTCAACAAATGTCAGTGTCTCCATGTCTATCTCCGTATATCCCTTAACCGTTACACCGTTTTCACTATCCCAGTTAATAATCATTCCATACAATCTGCTTGTGTCATCGACAAATATAAACGGTACGACACCTGTCATTGCCACAGAGCCATCATCATAACTTACATGGTCGGTAACTACATAGCAGACTATCTGCCCGTCAACACATAGCCATTTATCCGGAAATGTTACATCGACCTCACCGTCTTCATTCCATTTTACTACATTAAAATCACTTCCCAGAACAACTGCCGTATTATCTGTATAGTCATAACCTACTCTCTGCTCCATGAAGTTTACATAGTCAAAATCATCACCTAAATCCAATATATATTTTCCGTCTTCATAGACATAGTCCAAATTATAGTCTGAACCACTTGCATATCTTGTATAGGTATCGTCGTATGCGGATACAAGCTGTTCATTATAGTAGGAATCCATACCCAGCTTACTGATATCATCACTGCACGCATACCCTGCATATGCACTAAGCACATCATCATAGAATTTTATACAATCCTCATCATAATGAATACCCATCAGATTGATTCTTCCATCATAAGAATAGCTGTAACAGCCCTCCTCCGTTCCCTCCGGACAATAAAAGGACAAGCCATTTGCATATGGTATATTGGACTTTATGTAAAGTACGCTGTCTTCCACTTTGGATATAACATCCTCATATCCATCCACCTTATAATTCTCACAAAATTCTACAATATCAGCAGAAAATGTACCACTAAAGTCTCCGCAATTACTTCTTGCCGTAAGAAAATCCGTCAGCTTATAGTCATATAAATCCTCATCAGCATTTTCCAGCATATCGGAAAGCTCTTCAACAACCTCTGCCGTTTCTGAGGTATCAATTAATGCCAGCTCATATGTATAGTAATTAGAAACATGACTGTTGTCATAGCTGTTACTATAATAAGTATTATAATAGTCATACTGCTCTTCAAAATCATCTATGATGATGGTTCCTAAATCATAGGCCGACATATCCGGATTGGCAGATAGCTGGGTGATCCAGTCCGTATAGTAATATCCAAATGTATAGATAACCTCTTCCGATGCAATCATATATTCACTATATGGACTTATTTCACTTGCCATCTCAAGGCTGCCCATAAGACATGCATTAAAGATGGTTATATCAAAAAAGATGCCGCTGTTTTTCATCGCAGTAGTCATATCATAAATCTGAAGAACGTCATTCTCATCCTTGCTTGTATCGCTTCCAAAAGAAGCTGTGGTAAGTCCGCATCCATGATCCCAGTAAATCATTATATATTTATTTGCAGGGTAATTCTCTTTTCCCCATACAAGAAATTCCTCCAATACCTCTTCATGACACATGCAAATATCTCCAAGGTCTTCCCGCTCTACATATTTGTGATCTGACAATTCAAAACGCTGGACATGGTTTCCTTCCATACCATAGTCATTTGCCCAATAATCGGTTCCTCCTGTTTCGAGGATGACATTTACATTATCTCCTATTTCCGCTTCCGCTATCTGGCCCAAATCATATGTGGCATTTCCGCCATCCTCCAGATAGTATCCAAAGTTCTCATAGAAATCACCACTTTCAAGGTTGGAACCTATCATGTATATCATAACCGTATAATCTGCATAGTCCTCATTATATACGTTTGTCGTAGGTTCTGTGGTTGTCTTTTCTGTAGTCGCCTCAGTTGTCTTTTCCGAAGCTACCTCTGTGGTTGTCTTTCCTCTCATAGGCTTTTTATCTTTGTTAATGAAAACAACCATAAGTATAATCGCCGCAATAATGATAACGCCTGCCAATGTAAACATTGATATAAGGAGTGCCGTACTCTTCTTTTTTGGCTGGTTACCGGCGTTTTGTGACGTCCTCTGCGGCTGACCGTAGCTGCTGTTTTGTACTGTTCCCTGTGACTGACCGTAGCTGCTGCTTTGTACTGTTCCCTGTGACTGACCGTAGCTGCTGTTTTGTACTGTTCCCTGTGACTGGCTGTGGTCACTGCTGGAATTTCCACCCTGTACTCCACTATAATTCCCGTTTTGGGCATGCACCTGCTGTCTGTAAATCTCCATCTGACGATTATATTCCGCCATTTGTCTGTTATACTCTTCCATCTGACGGTTATATTCATTCATCTGCTTGCGGTATTCTCCCGCATTTACAATTAGTCCACAATGCGGACACTTAAACATATTATCTTGAATTTCATTTTTACAGCTAGGACATATCATAATTTCCCTCCTCTTTATCTGAATCCGTATATATCTGCTATAGGAATTTGTTCGCCTTTTTCCTTTATATCAATAAGTAACTGCTGATAAATTTCTGTCTGGTCGTCGTCGCTTGAATCATAAACATATTCACTGCACCTACCATCAGAATCTATCTCATATAAATAATTATTTAATAGCACATATCTTTCTGCTTCTCCATCATTTGCTGCATATACATATACATTCGATGCATCCGTTTCTACTCCCATAGCTACCTTATATGCACGTACAGCCTTTGCTGCATATACCGCTTCACCCTCTATGTCATATACATTTACAACAATTTCCTTTGTAGAAGAATTGTTATACCAGTCTGTTACGCTGAGAATAATATCGTAGGTCCCGGTAACAGATGTATCGATATCCCTGCTTGCTTTCAATTTCTCTACAAGATTCGGTTCGGAATCAGATACGCTATAATATTCCTTTAAATCACATGTCTCACCAATTACAAAGCTGATTTCGTCAGGTCCCTCTATCAAAGGTATATCCGCATCAATTACAGATATTTTTATCTTCCGGCTTTTCTTCAGCTTTCCCCTTACTACTTTATATTTTATTTCATATGTACCAATTTCCTCAGGTGAAAATTCAGCCTTGTCATATTCTATGTATGTCTTATCATTTACCGGCTCTACATAATTATAAATATCAAAGGTTGTCCCGAGAACATACTCATTATTTGTCTTTTTTACCTTCAACAGGCTTCCCTTAATTATTGCGGAAACAATAAATGACAACAAGATACCAAGTATAAGTGCCGGAACAAATATAGCCATTGGATTTCCTCTCCTACGTCTTCTCCTTCGATTCTGAGGAGGTCTGCCTGCCGTCGGACGATGGCTGTTGCCTGTTGGGCGGCTGCTGCCTGTTGGACGGCTGCTGCCTGTTGGGCGGCTGCTGCCTGTTGGACGACTGCTGCCTGTTGGGCGGCTGCTGCCTGTTGGGCGATTACTTACTGCCGGACGTTTTTTTATCTCCGCTCTATCCATATGGATTCCTGCTCCATTCTTCTTTAGCGCAGGTCTATCTGATTTATTATATTCATCCATGATTTATCTCCTTAAATTTGCCTTAGAAAAAGTCTATCTTATATTTTCCAAAATGTAAATAATTAAGTTTATAGTTAGTGTATAATTTTAATTGGCAAAAATAAAGGGAAGAAGTAAAATACCTCTT
>CAZATW010000026.1:0-35027 GCA_964488185.1 uncultured Coprococcus sp.
TAGCTGACATAACTCATTTACGAATCCCTGCGCATCCTCGCGGAGCGTATATCAGATGGGAGATTGGACTCCCACTGATGTAAATTTGTTACTCGCCGCCTATAGCGGCGGGAGTCATCTCCCATCTGATATAATTAAACCCACCGATATAGCTTAATACAACTAATTTGTATTAATTAGTATTAATCTATATTATACATTAAAATTTTCACATAAGCTTATTATATTTATAACATCATACAAATTCCCATTTAATATTTGCATAATATCACAAATAACTCTATATGACTATCTGTATTATAATAATATGTGAAAATAAGCATCAATCCGCATTATTTTATTCTTAGCCACAAAACTTCAGAGGTCTGAAATATCAACAGTCTAAGTTCAAGACTCGCTCTATCTAATTACGGAGGATAACAAATGATCGACTATTCACCTTTCTGGGCAATGCTTGCATCACGACATATAAGCATTTATGATCTGGAATATACTTACAACTTTAATCCATCGGAAATCTCCCGATTTAAAAATAATCACAATTATACGCTGGCAAGCATGGAGCGATATTGTAAATTATTTAAATGTAGTTTAGCAGATATTGTCACTTTTAGGGATTTGGAGGAATGAAAAAACAATGCGCTTTACTTCTTGATTCCGAAGCAAAATACATCGTCATATAGAATCTAATAGAATTTCATGTTTCGGTATAAAATAATAACATATTATCGGAAATGAGGTGTATCTTACTTGCAGGCTGAGAACTATATCATTGGACGAATAGAGGAATTATGTGAAAAGAAGCACATAAGCAGATATCGACTGGCAAAAAAATCAGGCATTTCTCAGTCCTCCATATCCACTCTGTTAAACAGGAAAAGTATTCCGACAATCCAAACTCTCGAAAAACTTTGCACAGGCTTTGATATTACACTCGCACAATTTTTTGCTAAGGATGACGAAATTCCCGATTTGACAGAGGAGCAAGAAAAACTGCTCAAAAACTGGAATGCTTTGGATGAGCATAGCCGTGAACTGGTATCTGCATATATGCAAGGAATCATTCAGAAATAAGTTTATCTACTTACCCTGTATAAACAAAACACTTCAAAATACGGTGATAAAATACTAAATCACATTTGTAGATATGATTATTGATATTCATGGGAAACTGTTCTTTGACAAAAGTAAAGCCTTTACCCAATTCTAACAAAAACTCCTGTAGATTAGCACATATTTTACGCTCTAATTCGCTCTCATCATAATGACTGTCTGCATTAAGATTTAAAAACTCAAGTGTATAAACATCCTTTATGATGTCCTGTGGCTTTTCTATTATAGCACCCTTATTTGCAAGTTCTAAAATCCCCTTTTTATCCTTGCTGGCTGCCAGCCGCAAAAATAACGCACTCTTTTTCTGCCTTTTTAATGTACGGACATCCCAATGCTCTGCAATACACTGTTTAGAATAAAATTCCCGTTCCAATTCATCGTCAATGCGAATTAATTCGCATATATGTGACCATGTCAACTTTTCCACACTTTCATATCCATTTGGATATGTCTGGTAAAATTTTCTCATGTTATAGAGGTTGGGTCTACTATACCCTTTCCCCATTCTCAAATTCAAATCACCAGCTAAAGATTTTAACAGAGTCAATCCATATTCCGCATGTTCTTTCCCCTGTTGCTCAAATTCTACAATATATTTGCCATTATCCCAATAAGTTGCTAACTGGCTCCTCTTTACTTCTGTTACTGCCTTTGCAACACCCTGTTCTATCCTTTTCGCTATCTTATCAACAAGTGCTTTATATCATTCATACAAGCAACTTCCGAATCTACACTATATTTGTAAAATCAACATACATATTTATTTCATTATAACAATCCTTACCAAGATTATCCACTATAACTTAAATTTTGATTTGTGTCAAGTAATCGTTGGCAACAATTAATACAATTTCGGTGTCTCATTTTTTATCACATATTCTATAATCTGCTCACATATATACAAAAGGCGGGAAACCGCCAGCTCCATACTTATATGATCTGATTTTACAATTCCATCTCTGTTCCCATGATAGAAGATATTTCGCAAATCGGTAAGCTCACGCATTACTTTTACATTAATGTCAAACGCTGTCCCACAACCTTCTATCTTTAAAATATTCATGCTATGCAAAATATTTACAAGTTTCCGATTCCTTCCATAATCCGTCATCTGAGATAAAGCTCCCTTTAATCTATCATGGACACGAAGTCTCAATCCCTTATCAGCTAATTTCGGATAATCATCAATATATTTTAAAAACGCTTCAACCTCTGTGTCCTCAAGTATTTTTTTTGCCCCATCCAAATGCTTATATTTTTCCTCCGCAAATTCAATGATAGAAAACAAGTGGAAAAATTTACTATTGACATTCTCCTGTCCAAGTGCAAGATAAAATTCATCCAGCATGTAATTGATATCCAAATCTTCACAATCTGTATATAAATCAAAATCATCTATACTCATTCTCCCATATATCTTTGTATAGACTTCTGTAGAAATAGTAATTGGCGCCATTTCAAGCGTAATCACCTGATAGCTTTTCCCATCAATAATCTGTTCTTCGACTTGTACATCTTTTTTATGAATCACTTTATCAAATGGGACATATGGCTTTACCTCCCATACTACATTATCCATATCCGCCTCTACTCTAGGCTGATAACTGTGCTTATTACAATTATGCCTGCTCATAAGAAAACTAATTGTTCTACATATCTTATACAGACATGACTTAATCAAATCCAATGCTTCTTTCTTATTATGAGCCACAATATTGCTGATTTCACAATCAAAATAATCTTTAGGCATACTATTGTTCTCTTTTTCATTTCCACAGGTAAGCCGAAAGCGGATATTTTCCTGTTTTCTAAAAGCCAGATTTTTGTCAGGAATCGGCTCCTCAACGCATCTTTGTTTTTCCCAAATAACATCTTGTCGAAGCCCCATTACAAACTCAGACTCCTTCTTATCACTATACAAATCATATGTGCAGTATTTCAGTTGAATTTTCATGTTAAATATGTATAATTTCGCCACCATTTCTTATATCCCCCCTGTTTCATTTTCCAAATATGTAATACTACTTATTGCTAACCTGCTTTGAATTATTCAAGACTCGCTCGCGAGTCTTGGCGCGGGATTCGTGTCAGCGTTAACTGACATAACTCATTTACGAATCCCTGCGCATCCCCGCGGAGCGTACATCAGGTGGGAGATTGGGCTCCCACTGATGTAAATTTGTTACTCGCCGCCTATAGAGGCGGGAGTCATCTCCCATCTGATATACCTTTTTAACGACAACTCTATTACTCAGAAACGAACTATTCTATGTCGTCTCTGATAATCTAATAAATTTCTCTATTACAAGATAAAATGAAACCACAATATCGGAAAAGAGGTGTATTTTACTTGCAGTCTGAGAACTATATTATTGAACGGATAGAAGAGCTGTGTGAGAAGAAACACATAAGCAGATACAGACTGGCTAAGAAATCAGGCATTTCACAGTCATCCATATCAACTCTGCTAAACCGCAAAAGCTATCCAACAATACAAACACTCGAAAAGCTTTGTAAGGGCTTTGATATTACGCTTGCCCAATTTTTTGCAAAGGATGAAATTCCCGATTTGACAGAGGAACAAAAAAAACTGCTCAAATACTGGGATGCTATGGATAACCATAGTCACAAACTTGTTTTTGCATATATGCAGGGAATAGTAGAAAGCTAATTTTTATTATATTCTGTATATAGAAAAAGCTGTCACTTTTATGGTTACAATATCATTTAAAGTGGCAGCTTTCCTTTCTGCTAATGTAAGACGCCCTGCATTACTTCAGGATCTCCTTTACCTGTTCAGCCGACAACTCCAAATGAACAGCTATCTGCTGAATATTCCAGCCCGCATCATAATAAAAGTATTATACATGATTATCTCTATGCACCATATTCAGCAGTAGCATCTCCAAGCATAAGATAGCTTTGTAGATTTTCAACAGAATACTGGCTTTTGTCGTTCATATAAAGCTTACAGCAGGCAGCCTGATAAATTTCCCCAATCGTGGAAAATGCTTTGCTGTCAATAAGCTCCCATAAATATATATCTAATTTATCATTTTGGCTGCGCCATGATTCTCTTGATGCGCCAAGAAAACTAATAGCCTTTTGATACCGCATCCATACAATTCCGTAACACGTATCCACTTCTATTGAATTCGTAAGACAGGCAATACTAAAAATATGCGGTGCATTATTTCCAACGCTAAGTTTTGGAATATCTCCTAGTAAAGGCTCATTTGAAGTGCTCCAACCAGAACGGTCCCCGTGTCCGCGGTAATTGATAAAGCCGCTGCCAGCATTGATACTACGTATCACATCGATGTGTCCCCATTCATTATCATACCTTTTGATTGGGTTGAAGCGGGAATCTAATTGAGCTACAATTTTATCAGAACAACTAATAAAATCAGAATCATTATAAGCAATCAATATAACATTATTCCTCGGATTAGCCTTCTGCAAATTATATTTTGCAGCATATTCTGTCATCTCCCTTAGCTCTGTTCCGGTAGATGCCGGAAATCTTGATATTGCAAAAAGTGGTGTATAATTGTCTTCAGATGTCTGGGCATAATAGCTGTCACTCATACATCCATAATCTCCATAGCTCGGAACTTCCGTTACATTTCCAGCTAAAATCACAGTATGAATCGGATTTTTTGCATGTTCCTCCATCAAATAAGTTCGAATAGCCTCCTGTTTACTCATCTGACTATACTTATTGTGTATAGCATTTACAGTGATTTCTTCTACACTATATTGATTGGACTTCGCTTCTTTATAAACAGATGTACACTCCTTTAACACATCACTTGTAATAATAATAAGTCTTGGAAGTCCATTCCTGTATACCTCAAAAGGGCATCCTAAGATGAAATCTCTCATTAGTGGATTACCTTTAAAAATCTCCTGTGGATATTTCTTTCCAGAAAGCTTCTTATAAGTAATCTTTATTGTTAAACTGGAAAAAAATACAAGCTCCTGCCTTATCGGTTGATATTCCATCGGACATACATAAAGATGTGTACAGTATATACCCATGAACTCTTCTTCCCCCAGACGTATCACCGGTGTGGACGGATAAAAAGCATCCGCATTATAAATATAGGGGTCCGGGGCTATCCTGAATTCCTCAGTATTCTTGGTTGGCACTGGGACCGGAACAATTTTAAGTGGGTTTGGATAATGCATTTTCTGAATATCAATTATTTCAACGGATTCAATCTCAGCACCATGAGGAATCGCAACAAGCAGTCCTTCCTGTACCAACTCCGGAGCCCCTGCCTGTTTTATATGGTCTGCCCCGGGAAAATCCAGAGAATATTCATCTGTATCCAAACTGTTAATCCAGCAGCCTTGTGGCTTATAGGTTAATAGTATCTCACCTATATCATTATCTGAAGTCTGCAAAAAATCTGAATGAATAATCATTTTTTGTGCTTCTCTATTGATATTTGAATTTGAATCTTCTAAAGAAAACGATATCCACTCTCTATTTAATAATTTCATATAATTATCTCTCCTTCATCAGAAGTTGCATATTTTAATCTGTAATAATCACAAATCAACTTGTCCTTACCATACAGATTTCCACTACTAAGCAATGCCATCGCACGGCAGCCACCCTTACATTCATTATTATGTATGCAATAACGACAGCTTCTATTATGCGCTGTAATCTCCTCTGCACGAATATGCGTTACCTGATAAAAATAACCTTCTTTATCTTCAAATATTTCCTTCAACGGATGCTCTGTTATATATGGCATAGACTCCTCAATTACAGTATCTGTAAAGGTTGGACATGGAATTAATCGTCCATTCGGCAGCAAATACGGCTGTGTTATGCAGGTAGAACAGGAATAAAATTCTTTTCCCTTTTCTTGATAAGGAATATGCTCCTGCTCATTCCTGCAGGCATAATAACCGTCCAACTGCATACTTAATGGATAACCAGCTTTTTTATTTATTAAAATCAGCTTATCATAAATACCATAAATTTCCTCTTGTGATAATTCTTCAACATCATTTTTGTTTTTCCATTCTCCACTATCCGTAATAAAGGAACATTTCCAAAAATCCACTTTTAAATCCTTCATGAGCTGATATGTCGGCAGCAAAGCAGATAAATTTTTACTATGAAGTGCAGTTTCGATGCACACCGAATATCCGTATCCTTTAATACGTCGGATTGCATCTATCGTTCGTTCTTCCGTTCCCGGAATTCCTCTGAGCCAATCATGCATACCCTTTCCATCATGGCTTAATACAAACTCCCATTGCAGATTTTGCTTTTTTGCCTTTTTCAGGAACTCATCCGTAACAAGCAAGCCATTTGTAAATATCTGGCTGATATGAATATTTGCTGATTGAAGTTTCTCTATAATCTGCCAAAAATCTTTACGGATAAGAGGTTCTCCTCCGGTAAGGGATACATGATGTATTTCCGCATCAACCATCTGCTTTATTAGTTCGTCTATCTCATCTACTGAAAGGTCTTTATATTTCTGCACGGGTGCACTCATATAGCAATGTTTGCAACGGAGATTACATTTTCCGGTAATAGACCAGTGAAGACTTCTTACATAATCAAATTGAAATGTTCTTGGCTTCTGAAGCGCTGTCAATTCATCCCTAGCTTTTGCCGGTACAATAAACCCTTGCTGAATCAATTTCTGAAATATTTTATATTGTGAAGGAAGCATAAATACATAATCCATATCCACGCTTCCATCACAGCATTCCAAAATACTCCACATATTTCCAGATATACTGTAGCATATACCATTATTCGGGTTAACAAGACCACATGATATATTTGTCCATCTGCGAAGCAAATATGGTTGTTTTAGTATGTAATACATAATACAATTAGCGTGCTCCTATAATAATGCAGCCACCATGTTTATTGATTTCTCCACAAACAAAACAACCAGAATCAATAAGCAAACATCCACCGCTGGCACCAAGCTGTTGGGCTGTTACATTGTCAGAAAAATCCTCTTCCGATATTTCAAAACCATTTTCTTTTGCAATAGAAATATAGTCTTTGATAATATCTTGGCGTACTTCCGCCATTCTATTTTCTACCATGCTCTCCAGTCTTTCTTTTAGATTCTCATCTTTAGAAACCTCTTCATAAAATTTCTTTAATTCCTGCATAAATTTTCCTCCTAGACTTTATCATCTATAATATTTTCCCGGGTATATTCATCATATGAAATTCTTATAAAAAAGATAACTTACATAAATGCAAGTTAAAAAGCAAAAATAAATTTGTATAATGAAACTATCACTACATATAGAAATCTAAAAAATACACTTCTATCAAAATACGGAGGAAAACAGATGATTGACTTCTCACCATTCTGGTCAATGCTTGCTTCAAAGCATATCAGCACCTATGATTTGGAATATACTTACAACTTTAATCCGTCGGAAATCTCCCGATTGAAAAATAATCATAATTATACACTGGCAAGTATGGAGCGTTACTGTAAAATATTTCAGTGCAGCCTGACAGATATCGTTACCTTTAAGGATTTGGATGAATAAATATTATACCTTTGGAATGCCCTCACCCATTTCTCCACTATTTTAAAGAAGAAAGTAACGATAGTATATCAGGAATTACCTAAAAATTAACCTATTTGCTGCAATTATTATTAAAAAAGTCGTACTAATTTCTCTTTATTACGCAGCTCTGAAGCATCTTATTTTCGCATGTAGAATCTAATCGATTTTCTTATTTCACTATAAAATAAAACATATTATCGGAAATGAGGCGCATGTTGCTTGCAAGCTGAGAACTATGTCAGCTAACGCTGACACGAATCCCGCGTCAAGATTCGCGAGCGAGTCTTGAATATTGAACGAATAGAACAACTATGTGAAAAGAAACACATAAGCAGATACCGGTTGGCAAAGAAATCAGGTATATCCCAGTCATCCATATCCACTCTGTTAAATCGGAAAAGTATTCCAACAATCCAAACACTGGAAAAGCTTTGTGCAGGCTTTGATATGACACTATCACAGTTTTTTGCGAAGGATGACAAAATACCCGATTTGACAGAGGAGCAAAAAAAGCTGCCACTTTATCGACCTACTTAACGCTTAAAGTGGCAACGCTTTTCCGTATTCTTTTTCCAATCGCATCTACCATATAACAAATAACTATTATCAATAAGCTGGACAAACTATCGAGCATCACATCTGAAACAAGTGCACTTCTGCCCGGAACAAAGTATTGGTGCAATTCATCAAACACCGCTGCAAATATGCATATAGGATAATATGTGCTATTTTTCTTATACTTAAGCCTGCTATTAATGGCTGAACATCTGTCGATATATATGAATTTAATGAATTATCAATACCCAATTCATTGCTTACTTTTCTGCTAACAATCGAAGACTGTTCCCCTGATTGCTGAGAAAAGATAAAAATAACCACTAAAAATGACAGCAATATAATTATACATATTATTATTTTTAATAATTCCTTTTTGTATTCTTCATATCATTCCCTTTTCTGCCAGTAGCAAATGCTGTATATCTATCTCACAGGAAAATTTAAAGTATCTAAAATACATCACCAATACCCTCATTTTTTATAGCAAATTCTATTATTCGCTCACATATATCCAACAAATGTAAAACAGCCTGCTCCATGATTATGCGAGTAGTCTTTTCGATTTCATCTCTATTGCCATGGTAAAAAATATTACGCAATCTTGTAAGTCCACTTATGTTTTTTATATTTATCTCAAACTCCCTTCCACAACACTCTATCTTTTTAATATTCATATTATGTAAAATATTTAAAAGCTTCTTATTTCTGCCAAAATTCGTTATCTGAGACAAAGTATTTTTTAATCTATTATGTACACTTTCCCTAAATTCCTTATTAGCTAATTCAGGACATTCATCAATATATTTTATAATTGCCTCTACTTCTGCATCATCAAATAACCTATTTGCATCAGACAAATCCTTATAATTTTCTTCAACAAACTCTATTATAGAGAATAAATGAAAAAATTTACTATTCACATTCTCCTGTCCAAGGGCAAGATAAAATTCGTCCAACATATAATTCACATTCAAATCCTCGCAGTCTTTATACACAAGGAAATCATCCGTCTGCATTTTTCCATATATTTTAATATAGGTTTCCACAGACATAGAAACTGGCTCCATCTTCAAAGAAATCACCTGATACTTTTTTCCATCAACAATCCGGGTCTCAACATTCTCATCACTTTTATTAACCATATTATCAAATGGTGTATATAAACTTACCTGCCATTCAATATCATCGAAATCTGCTTCCACTCTTGGCTGATAGCTGTGCTTATTACAATTATTTTTGCTCATAAGAAAACTAACTGTTCTGCAAATCCTATGCATATATGGTTTAATTAGCTTCAGAGCCTCTTCCTTATTATGTGCTACTATATTGCTAATTTCACATTTGAAATAATCTTTAGGTATATTCTTAGTCTCATCCAAATTTTCACAGGTAAGGTGAAAACAAATATTTTCCTGTTTTTTAAAAACCTGATCTTTCTCAGCAATCGGCTCCTCAATATATCTATATTCCTCCCATATAATGTCCTGTTTAAGTCCCATTACAAATTCAGAATCCTTCTTATCACTATACAAATCATATATATAATATTTTAATGGTATAATCAGATTAATTTTCAGTAAATTTTTTGACATTTTATATAACTCTCCCATTAAGGATTGATATCTATGTTTAATCCTTTAGGATAATCAATCCAATTCTGATTCTGCACTGCTCCAAAAACTTTGTTTCAAATTTTTCTAAATGTCACCAATTTTTTTATAACCCCTAAAAACAACTCATTCTTTGTTTTAATAAAATAAGTACTGCAAAGTATGGCATAAACCAGCACACCTACAAAAATCATTATACACAAAGAAGCTATATCTTCACTAATAAATCGCTGACATACAGCAACACATACCGCCATTATAATTCCAAACAGGAAAAATACAACTGTCCTTGCAATATAAGACTTCATTGCGATTTTTTTTCTCACTTGCCAGCATTGTATAATACAAACAATTCCCTCTGCAAAAACAGTTCCTACAACAGCCCCCATTGCACCCAAGCTCGGAATTAAGAGTGCGTTGATAACAAGGTTTATTATTGCACCGGAAATAACAGCCACAACATATGAATTATCCATATTATTAGGTATCAAATATTGTGTTCTAACAAAATTAGCCATTGCACTAAATGGCAGCGCCACTGAAAGACCAATTAACAAATTTCCACATTCTTTAAATTCATCCCCCCAGAAAATTGGCGCAAAAATATTAGCAACACTTCCTATACCAAATGCAAGTGAAAAAGCTAGGCACATAATAGCTTCAACAGAAAGCATCATATATTTTTCGCTCTGTCTATAATCCTTTTGCTCAGCCAAACGTGACATTCTTGGCATCATTACCGTACCAAATGAAGTTATTACAGTTTTAACACAATTTGTTATTTTCTCGGAATTTTCATAAAATCCTGCTTGAGTTTTTGTACTTAAAACTGCTACCATAATTTTATCCATAACATTATACAAACTTGTTGCCAGTACTGGAATGAATAATATTAACATAGGTTTAATATTTCCCTTAATTTCCACCCATTCCGGTTTTACAAATTTCACATATTTAGGAAGATACATCCATACAACAATTTGACTTAATAATGCACCACATGTCATAATAAGACAATATTTCCATAAATCAGACGATTGTTTAACCAATATAAATATAGAGATAAACGTAAGGAATTTAATAATTGTATTACGTATTACCGTTAATTTGAACTGCTCCATTCCAAAAAAGAACCAGTTTATGTCCATTAGACAGGAAAAAACATAAATGCCTTGTATCAAAAAATACATCCTGTAGCCTGATTGGAATAAAAATATAAATATGAGATAAAAAAATAAGGATATACAAGATATAGCAAATTGCAATAAATAAATATTAATGAAATTTTTGTTTATTTCTTCCTGACTGTTCCTGCTTTTTGCAATCTTACGATTTCCGTGATTCTTCACACCTAAAAGGCATATCATACCAAAATAAACGGCAACAGAATATGTATATGAATAAATACCTAGGTTTTCCGCTCCTAAAATTCTTGAAATATATGGAGAGGTTAATAACGGCAAGCACAATGCCAAAATCTCATATAACATCTGATAAATAACATTTAATTTAACACTACTTTTTTTCATTATCATTCCAACTTTCTACAATCAATTAGAAAAAATAACCATAGCTAAATTTTTCTTTTATTGAAACTCAACAATATATTCAATAAAATCTCTGACAGCTCCATCTCCACCATTATGCGCTCCTATAAAATCTGCTATGCTTTTCACCGCTTCAACCGCATCAGCAGGGCATCCTACAATTCCACCATGCATTTTCACTGCACTCATGCATTGAATATCATTAATATCATCGCCTATATACGCAACCTGTTCTAATGTCATATCATATTTCCTAAGAATCTCCTTCAAGCATTGTAACTTATTGTGAATGCCCTGATACAGTTCATTGATATCCAACTCCCTGCAACGGTTCTCTACAATTATTGATTTTCTTCCTGTAATAATAACAGGTATAATTCCTGAAGGAATTAATATATCATGTATACCACAACCGTCTTTAATATTAAAAGCCTTACAAATTTCTCCTTTTTCGCTCATATATATTTTTCCGTCTGTAAGAGTACCATCAACATCCATTGCAAATAATTTAATACACATTATTAATCCCTCTCATTACTGATAACGCGACTGAGTAACAAACTTAATTTCAATTCCATTACTTTCTATACACTTGATAAATTTTCTATAATAACGATTTCTTCTATCTGCCTGCTCCACATTAACCGGATGTCTCATGTTCTGATCAAAATAATTGTCATTAATATTGACAGAAAATCCATCAAAGCCTGCCAATAAAATCTCTTTCACACCACAAGCCTTTAACAAATTTAATGCAATAACAGATGATGAATCATGTGTTCTTTCATCTATTTCAATCCAGTTGCTGTAATTCAAAATCTTAACATTTCCCCGCCCCCCCTTCGAGACACTGGAAGGAACAATCAGACTTTTTCCTGTTGCAACAGCTATATTATAGATATCCTTACGAGTAGTCAAAAGGAAATCATTAATTTCTAAAATAGTATTCAATCCAATCGTAACAACATCGTCAGAAGAAGCAATAGAATTAATTTTCTCTTTTGCATCTATAATGCTTTTACCAGGTGCAACTAACAATACTTTTTTCCCTGCAAATGTTTTTTTAAGTTCATCAACTACCGCAGAATCATCTACTGCTTTGCTTTCATTGTATTGACGATAAATCTTCTCCGCATAGTCTTTATCAAAAGATATTTTCTTCTCTGTTGCTATCATACCAAGTAACTCACCCACCTGATCGATAGGCAGCATATGTTTATTATAGAAATGGCTTGCATAGCTTGGAGTACACTGATTTGCAGCGGATAAATAATATTCCGGAGCATATCCCCAATAAAATTCCGAGTGAAGCTGATTAATTACCTTATCAATGACTTCCAGCAACGGAGCAATATTATAATTCTTTCCGTAATATAAATTTAAATGCTCCAGCAACAATTCAGTATTAAGATTTCCAGCACCTTTTCCCATACCCATAATAGAACAATCCAACATTAAATCACGATTAGTTGGGAATTGAAGCATCGCAATTGCATTGGAATATGACATTTGAAGATTATTATGTGAATGGAAACCAAGTGTCATTGAAGAAATAAGGTTATGATCAACCAGATTCAAAATACGGCTCATATCATTAGGACGCATTTCTCCAAAGCTGTCTACAATATAAAATCCAGAAGCATCAGGCAATTCCCTATTTACCAATTCAATAAGCTCCAACAGTTCGCTATCGTCATATCTGAGAGTAATCATCGGTTGTATATAAAATTCATATCCCTTTTCAATAATTTTTCTACCCAGTGAAATGATATCAAAACGATTCTTTTTATGAAATGCCATACGAATTCCATCAATACCATCTTCTGTCTTTGGGCAAATGTTATCGACATTGAATTTACCATAATCCATCATTGCGACATAAGACACTCCCGGTTTTTTATGCTTTAAAATACATTGTGAAATAACCCTTTCATTAATATATTGAGTTCTGCCTGAAACAGAACCCTTATTTTCATCAATATAGCCCACCTCAATGATATCCACACCAGATGCCTCTTGTGCAGTCAATATTTTTTCCATATATGTCTGACCAAAATTAAAATCATTTACACAACCACCATCACGTAAGGTTACATCCAACACTTTTAAAGAATTCATATAACTGTTCTCCTTTATCTTCTATATTTATCCCATAACAAATTACAATTCAATATTTACTAATGCTTCAGCCAATTCAAAATCTTCAGGATTATCAATATCAACAGCTTCCTTAAATGATACCTCTTTTATATATGGCTTTTTCCCAATTCTGTATCTGTAAGTCTCGTAAACTTCCTTAGTAAATACATAAACACCTGACGTTTCCTGATAGATAGGCTTCAGATCCTGTGTTCTAGGAAGATTTAAGGCATCAAAATTTAGCGGTTCTCCATCTTGCCAAAGATAATCCTGTAACTTAACAGCACAAAAAGCAGAATCATATTCGCCGGATTTGACAGCTTCAATACACTGTTTCATTGTATCTACTGTTATAAAAGGTGCTGTTGCATGTGCGTAAACATAAATATCAGCATTAACAGTCGTTATAAAATTATCAAAAATCTGTGTAAAATTAGAAGTTGGCAAATCCAAAAATGCCGGACGGCGGATAAAATTCACCTCTTCCGGGAGAAAAGGCGTAATGGCTGAATCGCTACAATAAACATTAATACTATCACAAAGACCAGTTTCTTTCAGACTATTCAATTCATATTGTAAAAGTGGCTTATTACCAAGCATTCGGATATTCTTCCCCGGACATCTCTCGTTTTTTAATTTAATTGGCATAATTGCAACTATCTTCATGATATATCCTCCGTATTTGTATATTGAATATTTGAACACATCCCGAGTATGACATAAATCCAGGTTCCTATATAAGTTTTACTGGACGCACTTATAAGCATTGAAGTAACAATAACAAAAAATACTGCCATCATTACTGGTTTTAAGCCAGATAGTAATTTTTTTACATCTATCATAAGAAACATTTTGTAAAAAAGCCAGCCAAACAAAAGTAAACCTATCCACCCAAATTGAGCTACCACCATAGCAATATAATTATCATTCAATATTCCTCCATATCCTGTGTTTGATAAGCCATATCTATTGTTAAATCCATATATAAAATATAATGGTGAATAATATCTTGCCGCCATTTCTGAACCATATGTTGCAAATCCTGCTCCCAGTGGAAAGTAGTTCATAGCCGTTTTTATTCCATAAATCAATAGAACAGACCTCGGTGCATCTGTATTAAATAAATACTTTTGTATCTCATAAAATGATAATGAAAAAACTATCAATGCAATAAATACTATTGTTCTAATTTTTAATTGTTCTCTCCTCTTATAATAAAAAAGAAAGAATAGCAAAAACACATCTCCACACCAGACTAAAACACTTGTTGTTAAAAAGGTAGTTATTAAATACATCACGATATATAAATTCCCCGTGTTTTCTTTTTTATTTGCGCCAATTAATAACATTAAACAACCCGTTAATAACCAATATGTCTGTATTCCATTTTTTGTTATAAAACCAAACGATTTTATCCCATATTCCGTTCCACTCGTCATTCCTATATCGACTACCTGACTAATAACAGCACATACAAATGCTATAATTATAATTAGCTTTGCTACAAAAGTCAGTCTTTTACACACATCAGAAGAAACATATTCTGAACAAAATTTTCTGACTGCGAGAAATACAACAACTGTTTTTATAAATTCCAACATATCAACCATTACAACAAATGTAGTTGTAACAATTCTGTTTACTATAGTGGAAACCAAACCCAGTAAAACAATCACAAGCAAAATATATAAGATTTGGCTTTCGTTCTTGTCTAGTTTTTTTTCTATAAATTGCAAAACTAAATATATTAGTGAAATTACTGCCAGCAATTCGTCACAATAATCATAAATGCCAATTCGAAAATACAATATAATTGGCATAAATAGAATAACCAAAAATATTGTTAAACTTTTTTTGTTAAACACAAATCTTTCTGTCATACAATTTCACCTCATTTTAAAAAAGGGCATCATAATTAATTCTTTCAAATATCTCCAGTTTTCCGCCTCTTGTTGCATTATAAATTCCAATATTCAGACTCTCCGCCATTTTTCTGGCGGCAGAATATATCATGTCATTCATTTCCGGGTCAGTCACCCCAAATGCCTTATTCTTTCCTTGACCAAATTGATTGTAAACATCTTTATAACGTGGGTCAAAATATGACTGTTTAACTGTCGGATCAAATGTAATCTTCCTATTTCTATCCATATTGTATTGAAAACTATTATCAACTCCCAAAAGATAAATTTCTGTAAATCCCATATAAACAGCTAACTGAATACTGCTATAAGTTACCGTAGTACCATCTACGATATTCTTATCACACTCCAAGGAAAATGGCATTTCAGATTTCCTTCGTAATTGAGGTTTCTTGTCAAGAAAATATGCAATCGCATTATCAAATTCCAATCCGAATTCATCTATGGCATTATATCCAAGGAATACAGGTGCCGGATATTGCTTTATCCTTTCATATTCTCCACGAAGCATTTGTCTGTCTTGACAGGTATAAAAAGTTGGTCTCCATTCAGTTTTATCATACATAAGCCAAATTCTATTGGCAGCAAAAGTATATTCCTCCTTTAATTGATCTAGGTCTTGAGCCGTTAAGCTAGGACCGTTTCCAATAATAAAACACCTTTTTCCTGCATATTTCCCTTTATACGCTCGTATTAGGTTTGGAAAATCGGTTTTCAAATAATCCTTCTCAAATTTATTCTGTTCCAGTGAACCTTTAATATATCGATATTTTCGTCTAACAGCAGACAACACATCAGAATTTGTAACAATTTTTTTAATAAGTATTTTTAATTTCATACTATTTAATCCCTCTCTCTAAAGAGCACATCATAATAGGTCCCCTTCATCTTAGTTTGCTCTTCAGTAAACTTATAAGTCAGCTTATGAAATGGAGACTGCTGCCTGATTGCATTCCACATCTGTTCATCGTACTTCTGAAACAATCTCAACAACAATATATGAGGCGTAGCATTATCTCTTGGAATAATGTTATTCCACTCCTCAGGATAATACTCTAACACAATAGACATAAAATCATGTAACAGAAAATAATCTATCATTTCTTTATTTTCTTTCCAATATTCATAACATAAATACCGGGCAGCCATAAGCAGCTTATTATTACTTTTTGCACTCATCAGCCAGCTTGATACATAGTTACTGTGTCCGTCCCGTCCAGGTTTAAGACACTGATATAAAAACAAATCAGAATCAAAATAAAAATTCGAAATATCTTTCCGCTTACTTGTGCAGTATACGGTAGCATCTACCCACATTCCACCATAGGTAATCAGTAGCTCCAGTCTCAGTAAATCCGTCATATGAGTATGTGTAATCTGCCCCTTCTTCCACTTATCCATAATAAAATCAGGAAATTGTACATAATCTGCCATATTTTCTGATGTAATCAAAATTAGTTCACGGTCAGTCAGGTTCTCCTTCAAAGACTGATAACAATTTTGTACCAATACCGGTGCAGACTCCATTCCCTGAAACCAACATATCCAAACCTTATTACTTGTCTCATGAGATAAATTTACATCATATTTTTTATCAAACTCAACTAATCTCTTCTTATATTTCTTTTCAAGTTTCCGTCTGGCTTTCATTTGCGTTGATAGTCTTAGTATTTCCAAAGCCGTACGGCTCTTGCCAAGCAACAGGAATTCGCCAACCGCTGTAAAAAATGCTCCACTCTTCCAATATTGTTTCAGGAGTTTTTTGCCTCCTTGTTTTTCAAATATCTGTTTTAAACCCATAACAGTAAGTTCCTTTCTGTCTTCATACTGCTAACACAAATTACTAATCTGCAATCTTCTGTCCGTGAAGCTCTAAAATCTTAAAATGAGTTTTCCTCTGATTTTCCGGCGGCAGCTTCATATAATCACCATATGTATATTTAAGATACTCATCATACATATCCAATCCACGAAGCTGTATATTCTCAAATTGATACATTTTCCCCTTACCATAAAATTCAGCGGGAACAATCTCTCTGGTGCGATATGCTCCCATGATATTTCCAATGTATTTAGCTCCATCTATCTTTTGTTTTCTAAGTAATTTATCTATCTTACATTTTTGCTTATAAGGTGTTGTTATTTTTTCAACCGGTATATGCTCCATTATCCAAAGGAATACTTTTTCTACAACACCTCGTTTCCGATGACGGTCAATAGAATCTTTATAACATAAAGACATCAAAGCCCGATGTGATAAAACTCTAAAGAAATATAGTTTCCTCATAATTCCATTATTAGGAGTCCCATCAATCGGAAAAATATCTATCGATGCATTTGTATATTTGCTATCATTTCCAATACGCTCTTCCTCAACTTTTGTCTGGGTATCAAGAATTCTTGTAATATAATACTGATACTTAGGCGTATTTCTGTAATTTACCACTTTAAAAATGTCCGGCAGCTCCTTCGGTGCAATTTCCAGGAATTTTTCATAATCATCTCTTGGCATTCCCAAATCAATATCATCATCCCAAGGAATAAATCCCTTGTGCCGAATTGCTCCGAGCATCGTTCCACCAAGCATGTAATAGACCAGTTCATATTTGTCACATATTTTTACAACTGCCTTTACTATATCCATATCAACTTGATGTAAAATATCAATATTGCTCATTTCGCCGCTCCGCCTATTACTTGTTATTAAAATAATCTCATACCTTCTATCTCAGAAACTCCTCAGCATACCTATCACTTATAAAACTCCAGCTATAAGCCTCTGAAATTCTCTTTTTCGCCTTCATACCAAATGACTCTATCGCTTCAGCCGGCAAACCATCTGCCTTGTCAATCAGCCCTGCAAGACTGCCTTCCTTCTTATCCCAATAAAGTGCCGCATCCAAAGCAACTTCTCTATTAAATCCAACATCCAGCAACAAATTCAAATCCGTACTGCCTAAAGCCTCCAAAAGCGATGGATTCGTACCACCAACTTCATGTCCATGAAAATAACCATAAGCATTCTCTCGAATTTTCATCAAAAGCTCCTGATCATACACAGTACCAACAAATTTAATTCTTTTATCTGCTCGAAAATGCAGCTCCTGTTCCAATTCCGCCAAAAACTTATCATTTACATTAGTTATAATGGCAAAATCCCGCTTACTGTGACTTTTCATATATTCCCTTATCATTGTTTCATAGTTATTCTCCGGTACAAATCTTCCGACTACAAGATAATAATCCTTTTCCGCTAATTTCTTAGATTGATACCATTTCAGCATCTTTGGGTCATTGTCCGTCAATTTACTTTCTCTTGTCTCGGCACCATAAGCAATAAATGTTGTATTCGGATTTGTACCCTTGATACCTTTTCCATCGTAACATTCATGTATATACTTCTCAATATTTACAGAGTCACAAATAGCCAAATCACAATGCTTTACCATCATTTGTTCAGAAATTTTCCAGTATTTACGAATTGGCTTACTCCATTTCGCCCTCATCCATTCATGTCCGTCGGGATTTAAATAAACTTTTCCCCCCAGTTTATGAATTTTCTTATAGATATGTGCTGCAAACGGACCAATACGACATGCCATTATATACACGATAGGATGAGAAATATGATGTTCTTTGATGTACTTACAACATTCTTTCAAAGCCTCTACATCATAGTAAATAGCCTGTGCCGGTCCAATACTCGGAATTCTAATCTTAAAGCAACGAGCATTGTGGTAAGTAAATTCAACCGTATTTCCGTCCTTATCCCTGACAATATCTGTCACGCCTTCTACCTTCGTTTCATCCATGCAGCCGTCACCATTTGCCTTGCAGGCCACATGATATTTCAGGCGAGAATCGTTCTGATGATATTCCGTTAGTTTATTAATAAATGTTTCATAGCCACCATAAGCACCAAGACTTTTGGCTCCTACGAGAAATACATGTTGCACGTCATTCGGTGCCTGTGCTTTCTGTGTACCTTGTTCCATAAACTACTCTCCAAACAATTTCAATTCTTTTATATCCAGTCCTTCAGCTTAAGCTCCTCAACATTTAAAATTGAAACGTATCCTTCAGTCCCAGCCACTTCTGGTCTTTGTCGCTCAGATTCAGCTTCGTGCCGTCTGTCAAAGTATAACCTGATGCATCGGCATTTCCGCCATACTCGCCAATTATCTTAGGCCACTCAATACCAATCTCAGGATCATTCCATGCAAGACCGCCCTCATCTCCCGGATGATAAAAGTCCGTTACCTTGTAGCAAAACTCGGCTGTATCTGACAAAACCAAGAAACCATGAGCAAATCCTTCCGGAATATAAAATTGTTTCTTATTTTCCTCTGTCAGTTCCACACCATACCATTTCCCATAGGTTTCGCTTTCTGTGCGCAAATCTACCGCTACGTCAAATACGCTGCCCTTAATGACACGCACCAGCTTGCCCTGCGGATACTGCTTCTGAAAATGCAGTCCGCGCAGTACCCCCTTGGTACTCATACTTTGGTTATCCTGTACAAATACCATATCAAGACCTACTTCACGCATATCATTCTGATTATATGTTTCCACAAAATATCCTCGGCTGTCACCATGTACAGTCGGCTCTATCACATATAAGCCCTCTATCGGAACCTTCGTAACTTTAATCTGTCCCATCTCTATTTATCCTTCTATTTCTTTCAAATATCTGCCAAGTGCATCCTGCCATGTAGGAAGCGGCTCAAATCCTGCCTCCACCAGTTTACTCTTATCAAGTCTGCTGTTATATGGTCTTGCCGCCTTAGATACCCCATATTCTTCCGTAGTAACAGGAACAACCTTTACTCTCGAGTCAGAATATTCCTCATGTCCCATTTCTACAGCCTGTTTGAATATCTCCTTCGTAAAATCATACCAGCTTATATATCCGCCCTCATTCGTAGCATGATAGAAGCCATACTTATCGGTTTGTATCATATCTACTAAAAGCCGTGCCAAATCATAAGTATAGGTTGGCGTACCAATCTGGTCATTCACAACTCTTATCTTATCATGTGTTTTTCCAACATTTAGCATTGTCTTAATAAAGTTATTACCGTTTAAGCCAAATACCCATGCAATTCTTACAACAAAAAATTTATCAAGATTATTGATAACCACCTTTTCTCCCGCAAGCTTTGTACTGCCATATACATTTAAGGGGCAGAAATCCTTGCAATCAGGAAGCCACGGTTTCGTACCCTGTCCGTCAAATACATAATCTGTTGATAGATACATCAGAGGAATATCCAGTTCGGCACACACCTTCGCAATGTTTTTTGTACCAAGAAAATTAATACGCCGAACCTTTCCCTGATTTTCTTCATTCTCTGCATCATCTACCGCAGTCCATGCCGCACAATGAATGACGGCATCAGGCTGTTCAAAAATAATTCGGGCATTCACTGCTTCCACATCCGTAATATCAATTTGAATATATCGTGCCTTTGTAACTGCACTTTCGTCATCAATACCGCTATATTTCTCTGTAATATCACTGCCTATTCCCTCTAAGCCTTGTTTGAAAAGCTCATTCATTACATCATGTCCCAGTTGTCCACAGACACCGGTTACCAAAACCTTCATCTATTCTTCCTCCATAACCGTTTTGAATTACATTCTTAACAGCAGCTATACTTATTGATAGTCACACATCTTTTCATATTCTGTATCTATCTGTTGCCATACATCTTTTCGTAGTAATTCTGATATTCCCCGCTAATGATGGTTTCCCACCATTCTCTGTTTTCCAGATACCATTTAATTGTTTTCTGTATGCCATCCTCAAACTTCGTCTCCGGCAGCCATCCCAGTTCATTATGAATTTTTGCAGGGTCTATGGCATACCTCATATCGTGACCTTTACGGTCTGTTACAAATGTAATCAGACTTTCAGGCTTATCAAGTGCTTTACAGATGATTTTCACAATGTCAATATTCTTCATCTCATTGTGTCCTCCGATGTTGTAAACCTCACCCACACGGCCTTTATGAATGATAAGATCAATAGCCTTACAGTGGTCTTCCACATAAAGCCAATCACGGACATTTAAGCCCTCGCCATATACAGGAAGCGGTTTATCTGCCAAAGCATTTGCAATCATAAGTGGGATAAGCTTCTCTGGAAAATGATATGGTCCATAGTTATTAGAACATCTTGATATCGTCACAGGAAGTCCATAAGTCCTATGATATGCCTGTACCAGCAAATCTGCAGCAGCCTTCGATGAACTATACGGGCTGCTGGTATGTATCGGTGTTTCTTCTGTAAAGAAAAGCTCCGGTCTGTCAAGCGGCAAATCACCATACACCTCATCGGTGGAAACTTGATGATAGCGGGTAATTCCATATTTACGGCAGGCATCCATTAAAGTAGCAGTCCCCATAATGTTCGTTTGGAGAAAAATATCCGGATCTTCAATGGAACGGTCAACATGACTTTCCGCTGCAAAATTGACTAGGATATCAGGGCGCTCTTCTTCAAACAGCTTATACACTGCCTCTCTGTCACAGATATCCGCTCTGACAAAACGAAAATTCTGTTTATCCATAACAGGAGAAAGCGTAGACAAATTTCCCGCATAAGTCAGCTTATCCAGACATACTATGCGGTAATCCTGATGTTCCTTTAACATATGGAATATAAAATTGCTTCCAATAAATCCGGCCCCGCCGGTTACAATAATCGTCATATCTATGTTCCTCTCAATAATAAATTTGTTTTTCAATTGCTTTCTGCGACTCATCCAATACCGATATTCTATTATACTTGACAGATTGTTTAATAGATATCTCGCTTCGCTGCAACGATTATCAATCCACAAAGCCTATTATCGCAATGCATCCATATATTTGCCGTCTAATACATCCTTCAAATACTGCCCATACTGGTTTTTCTTCAGCACTTCGTATACCTCTAAAACATCTTCACGGCTAATCCATCCGTTCAGATAGGCAATCTCTTCCAAGCAGGCTATTTTGCGATGCTGATGCTGCTCCATTGTCTTAACAAAATTCGTAGCATCTACAAGGCTTTCATGTGTACCTGTATCAAGCCATGTAAAGCCTTGCCCCAGCAGTTCCACATTCAAAGCACCGTTTTCCAGATAAATCCGGTTCAAATCGGTAATTTCCAACTCATTGCGGGCTGATGGCTTCAGATTTTTTGCATATTCAACCACACGATTATCATAGAAATATAGTCCGGTAACACAGTAGTTACTCTTAGGAGTCTGCGGCTTTTCTTCAATCGAAACAGCATGTCCCTGTGCGTCAAATTCCACAATACCAAATCGTTCCGGATCGTCTACATAATAACCAAATATAGTCGCTCCTTTTCCCGTTTCTGCATTTTTTACCGCAGTTTTAAGTCGCTTGTTTAAACCATGACCGGCAAATATATTGTCACCAAGTACCATGGCAACAGTGTCATCACCAATAAAATTCTCCCCTATAATAAAGGCTTGTGCCAAACCATCAGGAGTCGGCTGAACTTCATAGTTCAGATTAACACCAAACTGATGCCCCTTCCCCAACAAATCACGAAAACGAGGGGTATCCTGTGGTGTAGAAATAATAAGTATATCCCTAATGCCTGCATTCATCAGCACTGACATGGGATAATATATCATCGGTTTATCATAAATCGGAAGTAACTGTTTTGACGTTACCTTGGTCAACGGATATAATCTGGTTCCAGAGCCTCCGGCTAAAATGATACCTTTCATCTTATTGTTTCCTCCTGTTTTCTTCAACATTTTAAACAAAATAGCTTTTTCTTAAAATTAATGCGAAAAATCTACATCGCACCTTCTCCCTTAACCATTACCTTGACGGTCTTCAGAAGAATTTTGATATCCTGACCGATGCTCCACTTATTGATATATTCCGTATCCAGCTTTACCACCTCTTCAAAATCCGTGATATTACTTCTGCCGCTTACCTGCCACATTCCCGTAATCCCCGGCTTTGTAGCAAGGCGGGCCCTATGATGAAGCTCATATTGTTCCCACTCATCTACTGTAGGCGGTCTTGTCCCTACCAAGGACATATCTCCCTTTAATACATTAAAAAACTGTGGAAATTCATCCAACGATGTCCTTCTGATAAAATCACCGATTCCTGTTTTCCTGCTTCCGTCAGGAAGTATCTTGTTTCCGATCACTCTTGGATCAAAGTCCATCTTGAACATCAATCCGTCTTCGGATTTATTCTGAGAAATCAGCTCTGCCTTTCGTTCCTCTGCGTCTATGTACATGCTTCGGAACTTGTACATTTTGAACTTTTTACCGTTCCTGCCTACCCTTATCTGGCTAAAGAATATGGGACCAGGTGACTTCATAAATATTATCGGCCCAAGAATAACAAGCAACACCAGTGTAACTATACAGCCTACCAGACCGCCTAATATATCAAGAAGTCTCTTGTAGACGACCTGCTTTGTGGAAGCATAGTTCATACTTGTGGTAAGTACGGTATAATTTCCCATTCTTTCCACGATCTCACGCCTGCCTCTGGCATCATGTACCTTGGCTATTGTTGTATGTATTGTTACGCCTGTTTCAATCAGGTTTTCAAACAGCCAATCCGGACAATTCTCACCGTCAGGATATGAGATAAATACCTCATCTATCCATTCACGACATACATATTCTGCCGCCGTATCGGCATCAGCAGTTACAGGTATGCCGTCTATCACTTTATCCGTCATCGACACATCCGTAATTGCCATCCCTACTATATTAAACATTTCATAATTATTATTTCTGATGCTGGCTATTACCGTATGTGCAATGACTGATGTCGTTACGATAAAGAGATTTCTCTTACCACCTGCCGCCATACGCTTGTAAAGTCTATTCTTCCAAAGTATTCTTACCCCATATGTGACTACCATATAAATAAGGCCCATCATATAAAGAGTACTTCTGGAGTATGCTCCTCCTTCCTGTATCGTAAAAAGATAAAACATAGCAATCAATTCCACCAAAATCATATGCTTTACCGTAATGGCAAACTCCTTATAATATCCTCTTTTCAGTACATTCTTAAGTGTAGAAAAGAAAAACATAATACAGATGTCTGCAAATTCAACAAATATAGCCACGTTTCTATACAAAGGAACTATATACGGATTATGCCATCCATGTCTTATTATATATGCCAAAAAGAAGGAGAACTGCAGACACAGCATATCCAACAATATAAAGTCAAGATGCTTCAGCCAACCGGATGATACTTTTCTATACATTTCTTTCCCCCTCCTTATATCTAAATGTAAGTCATTTAACAAAATTTATAGTTTCCCCACCAAATCAGTCTATAATCCTTATTAATCGGGAACCACATATTTGATTACAAATTACAAAGTTAAAACCATAGAAGCAAATAATATGTTTTATCCTCTATACCCTTAACTTCATCATTTATATTCACATATCACTTTCTTTTTTATATGCAATAACAACATGACATTCTCCGTGGCGAGAATGCATGCTGCTATCGCTAATATTACTATAATACAAAATACCAATTACTTAACAGTGAATGTTATAGTCTTTGTTGTAGCCTTATAATTAGCTGTTGCTTTTGTTTTAATAGTAATCTTAGCCTTAGTACCCTTCTTAGTACCCTTCTTTACAGTAATCTTACCGTTCTTGACGGTAATATTCTTGCTGCCTTTTGAGCTGTAGCTAACCTTAGCATTACCCTTAACACCCTTAACAGTAAGCTTAAATGTCTTAGATGCCTTCTTGACCTCTGAAGCCTTTACAGATGTTGTACCCTTAACAGTAATCTTCTGATTAGCCTTATTCACAGTAAACTTAACAGTCTTGGTTCCTTTATAGTTACCCTTGAATGTTACGGTAATCTTAGTTGTACCAGCTCCTGTACGGTATGTAACCTTAGATAATGTATAATCAGTACCTAATTTAAGAGTCTTTGTACCATCCTTTACAACAACTTTTGCAGTCTGCTTCTTTCCGTTGTATGTCTTAGATGCAGCCGTAACCTTAACACCTGATGATGCCTTTGCAGCAATCTTGTAAGTCTTGGTTGTTGTACCTGTATAGTTACCCATACCAGTGATTGTTACAGTATAAGTACCTGCATTTTTGTTTACATTACCTGATACTGTATAATCTGTACCGGCAACAAGAACATTGTTACCATCCTTAACAACTACCTTTGATGTCTGATTAGAACCATTGTAGGTTAAGTTTGAAGTGGTAATCGTTGTAGTAGTAATGGCCTTCTTTGAACCTGAGTTCACCTTGTCTGCCTCAGCAGCAAGAACTGTTGCCGGAGCAAGAACTGCAAGAACAAAGAGAACAGCTAATACCTTCTTTATTGCCTTCACTATATCTCCTCCCTTCTATAATGATGAAGTTTTGATAGTTTACCCTGACAACGAAACTCGCATCCTGCTCATCAAGGTGTCAGGTATATGATAAACAGCTTGCTTGCCACGTACAAACTGAATTATCTCAATTATGAGTCTTTCTATTTTAAGACCTTTCTTCCGAGGCTGCTACCTCTCTGCCATAGCCGTAACCATAATCACTGTAATATTTACTATATTTTCCATAATATTTTTTATAAGCACGGCCGGTTACTTCCACTCTGTTTAATATAACACCCAGCAGCTTACATTTTACCTGCTCTATCTGCTGCAAGGACTGACGTATCAGACTCTTTGATGTCTCACCGCTTCTTACAACCAAAACTGCGCCGTCACACATTGAAGCTATAAGAGCAGCATCTGCCACACTGCAAAGCGGAGGTGAATCTATAATGACATATCTGTATTCCTCTGACAATTTATCAAGCAGTTCCCTAAATCTTGCATCCTCCAGAAGTACCGACGGATTTTCCAACAGATTTACACAGGGAACCATGTATCCGTTTTTGATATTTGTTTCGTACACTACATCGTCATATTCAGCAAGCCCTGACAAATAATATCCCAAATCCTTGATATCCTTCTCTGCCTCAATATTATGTCTTTTTTTAAGTACCGATTTACGAAGGTCCACATCGATAAGTACCGCAGGAAATCCCGCCTCTGCCATCATCTTCCATAGATTTGTAGCAATGGTGCTTTTACCCTCATTTGGCATACTGCTCGTTATCAATATTTTCTTTGTATTTTTGCCACAGAATTTTATGTTGATACGGAGACGGTTCATCGCCTCTTCAACTGCATATGGCATATCCTGAAATTCAATATTTATCTTATTCATTATCTGCGTTTTTTCCTTTCCGTAAGCCTTTACGTACGTCTTCATCATCCTGTCTGAATTGTTCGCTCTCAGGAATCGTGGTAAGTGGTACTAAACCAAAATACTTTTCCATGTCCTCTGCAGTGTGTATGGTATCATCCATAAGATAACCTACTATTATAAATACACAGCATATCAGCATGCCAATTATTGCGCCTATGGCGGTATATTTCAGATAACTCGGACCGGACTTATGACTTGCCACGCGGGCCACCTGTGCGATGTTCGGTGCATGGGTACTCATGGTATCCGGCAGATATTCAACAGATACCTGTGCCAAGGTATTTGCAATATCGCAAGCCCGCTGCGGATTTGTGCTTGTTACCGTTATATTTAGGACTCGTGAATCTGTAGGATTTGTCAGAACTATCATCTTTGCCAAATCCTTATAATCCATATCAAGTTCCAGCTTGTCTATTACCTGATCCAGAACCGGATAACTGAGCATCAGCTCTTCATAATCTGATGTAAGCGAAGAACCGATATTCAAATCTGACAGATTGACGATGGAATCCTCAGAAGCCGATACAACGTACAGCTTGGAGGTAGACTCATATGTAGGCTCTATCAAAAAGTAAGCATAGGCATTAAATAATACTGCCCCCGCCAGAAAGCAAAGCACTATATAGTGAAGCTTATCAAGCAGTGTAATTGCCAAATCAACTAAATCTATTTCTTTTTCATCTTCATTGGATTTTCTATATACCGACATCTGTCTGATATCTTCTTTTGAATGATTGATTGCTGTACCTGCCAGCTGATTATTTCCAGAACTCATAGCGTCCTCCTATTCATACTTTTTATAGAAAAGCTCCAATATGGCAGCTTCCACACTATCTTCATCTGCCGTCATTTCCATGTAGTCAAGATCATTAATCACACTTGTTCCTTCTATGGTGACTTCTCCCTCATCCTTATCCTCAAGCATCAAAAGTGCTATTTTACTGAATTTCTGCGATGATATATCTGTTACCATATATTCCCCAAGTGCATCATATATCGTAAGCGGATAGTCATTATTCTCTGAACATTTCTGCTTCAGCTTAACTTTAAGGTCCGCCATATATGCCGACTGCCTTCTCATTCGTGATTCATTCGTCTGGTCATCTACATACCACCTGCTATGTACGAAATTTACTGCCTGCTCATCACTAAGTGTAATAGTCTCTCCCATAACAAGAGATACATCTATCTCCGAAAAATCATCTTCAATCGTAACCGTTACGCCGCCTGCCAGATTGTTTATTATGGATATTGCGCCCATATTCACTGCGGCATATCCATCTATTTTCTGTCCACCAAGAAAATTTGAAACCGTCTTTACCACATTTTCGCAGCTTATTTCCATTCCGTCACCATTTTCATGGGCAAGCGCAAGTATTGCCGTCGAAGTTCCTATATATGTTCCATCCGGCTCCAGAGAATCCTGTTCCATCAGAATATTTCTGTTCAGGTTTAGTGTTTTGTAGGTTCCCGTACTGATATCCCTGACCAACAGCATGACTACGTCACACCTGCCTGCACCAACATAGTCCTCTACTTTTTCAACCTTTCCCCAATTATCTACACCCATAAACAAATAGGTCTCGATATTCTTCTTTGGAACATACTTTACGCCGTCTACTTCTATCATCCCCTCAGGAATTTCATTCGAGGAATACATTTCCGCTCTATGGCTGTCCAAAGGCTTAAGTATCAACACCAATGCCACTATTGCTGCTACAAAAATTCCTACCACAATCCCCATTCTTTTCGCTATTCTTTTTTTCTCTGATTGAGTCATGTGTCTTTTTGCCATATATTCAATCCTTTATATGTTCATCATCCCAAGAATCAGGTCTGATCCTGCTTCAGGCCATTTCTTCTCACACACTATAAGTACACACAATATGATAAATAATACAATGCTTATGATGATCGTTACTTTCTTTGACATATTATCCTCCCTATTCTATCTTCCAAGGAGCCAAGCTCCCAGTTCATCCATCGTATTGATATATTCGCTTCCCAGCTTATCTTCTATAACTGCCCTACCTTCCCATATATTCGGAGGTCTGCGATGCATACCATGGCAATCACTACCCAGTAAATGTGCCTGTCCCTTCTTAAACAGCTTTATCAGCTTATTTCTCTGTCTTAAATCAGTAAGACTTTCTGCATTTATTTGAATCAAAACCGGAAGTTTTAAAAGATTCTTTATGTATACCTTATTCCCCGGCAATCTCATAAAGCGTTCAAGATGTGCTATAATGATTCTGAAACCTCTGCAACTTATGAGATAATCTACCTCGTGGATAACAGAATCATCCCATGTGGTAAACGGCATCTCAAGAAGCATAATATCTGTTCCTTCTATTAAAAGTCTGTCTATTTTCTCTGCTTTACTGATTCCTTTGAAAAATGCAACCTCCGCCCCCAGCAATATATCAGGCTTTTTATTTTCCCTTGCCGCCATGAGCTTATTATATGCGGCTTCTCTATTTTCAAGAAATGACTCTATATTGTTTATGTCCGCATAGAAATGAGGTGTTGCAACCATCCGGTCAACTCCGTTTTCAGCACACTTATCAAGTATCTTTATTGAGGTCTCTATATTCTTACTGCCATCATCTATTCCCGGCAGAACATGAGAGTGAAAATCTATTATCCCCATTTTTAGTCCCTTTTGTTCCAATTAATCATTGATACTCACATAATTCTAGCAAAGTTTATATATTATTTCAAGATTATAAAACAACGTAAATTTTGTCAATTAAACAATGCAATCTGTATGTTTTACACAATCCCCCCTCCATAGATAAACGAAATTTAATTATTTCATCTGTCTGCTTAAGCGGGATTGTGTCAATCTTTTTTCGTTTTTCACCTTCTGTTGCTTAATGATACCTTATAACTGTTCTGAATCCTGATTTGTTCGTCCAAAATCAAAGGATATCGCAGCAACTGTGCCGTATCCAGTTTTTCATGATGCATATTGATTGCGGTGATTTGATGATTCCCATAAGTCGTGTAGTAATAAATTCCCTTATCCGCATTACAGCATGATGTGTAAATGGTAACCTCATATTTCCCATCTCCTAAATCACAGCATCCCCTCTGCTGCTCGACCGAGCCGAGAATATGAAAAAACTGACTGACGCTCTCCGATTCTGAATCTCCTGAAACAGAATTCATCTTAACAAAAGAGACCCGTGTAAAACGTGATTGCGAGGATAAATCTCCCGGGAGCCCCAGCGCTCCCATGCCACGGCTGTAGGTGTGTAATGGCAGCTTACTGCAAAAATAGTTCTGAGGCTCCTTGGCAGACAAGCTCATATAATTGTTCAGCTGGAACATCTGCTCTTCAAAAGGAGGATTATTTGTCAATACGCCCACGGGATTATCATACACATGCATGCCACTTTTGGTGGCTTCAACCGTTATGGATTCACTGCTATCAGCAATCAGCCAATGAAGCTGTGCCAATGGCATTTCCTTTTTGAAAGGAATATTTACAAGATTGATTTGTTTCAATAATTTTTTGGCTTCTTTTACCGTAGTACATTGACATAATATCCACGGTATAAATTCAAACTGGGAAATATTGTACATATCTTTTACCGAATTGCCGTAATATGCATTTCCAACAAAGTTGAGACCTGCCATTCCCAGTCCTTTTTCATTAACGGCATCATAATAAAGCGGATAATCATCCATGACACATGCCATGCCGATGATTGCATAATGACTGTTCATAGTACCGACGTCACGGAAAGAAAACGGATAATTGCGTGGTGTTATTGTGACCTCCTCCCCATAAGAAAAATCATAATCAAGCGTGCGTCCGAAATAAAAATCCTTTGTCTTATAAGTTGCTGCCGTACACATATCACTACCTCCTAACAATTCATAATCAAGCGGGATTCTTCATAAAATATCACCTGCTTCATACATAAAGTATTTCCCAACATATTATTCTACATACAAATCATAAAAGTCTATTATCCTCTTCATGAAGGCTTCATTCAGCAGATAGCCTTTTTCTTTAAGCTGATACCGATTCATAAATTCAGCTTTCACCTTGGAATTATCATCCAGACCACTATCCTCAAGATACTTATCGTAAAGCTTATATACATACTGCCGATATTCATTTGCCTCATCCGTATAAAAAATATCATTGTGACCTTTATCTTCATAGCTGACAAACGTAAAACGTGAGTCGTCAGCATATCGCTCATAATATTTTTCATAACCTATTTCAAATGGAACAACCGTATCCTCTTTACCATGAATAATCATAACGCCGGCATCAGAATGTTCAAATCCGTCAATGCACGTCAAATTGCCATATTCTCCAAAGGTAATCATTTGATTGAGTCTCGCAAACGGCTTAAGTATCATTCCGGCGCTTCCTGTCACATCTTTTACCTCATTTTCAAACATATCCATAAAATCATTTGGTCCGGCTATAAGAACAGCGGCAGTTATCTCCGGATGTACATTAAGCACACAGCCGCCGGCGTATGCACCCCAGCTATATCCCCACAGTAAAATTGGAAGGTCTCTGTATGTCATATCATTTTCAACATAATCAATGGCATAGCTAAGGTCAATCGTCCCCTGTGGAAAGCCCTTTACCGACTTCCCTTCACTATTGTCGTTCCCCGTCGCATCATATGAAAATACAAGATAACCATGAGCTGTAAAATAATCGGCAAACTCCATATATCCGATTTGCCTCCTTTACCATGTAAATTATACAATATCCCTATGAAAAATAGAACAGCTCCCTGTTGATTTAATATATCAACAGAGAGCTGTTTATAATATTCCATGACCTATATCAGCTAACGCTGACACGAATCCCGCGCCAAGACTCGCGGAGCGAGTCTTGAATCTTATTGTTTTTCTCTTACAGGTATCCAAATCTCAGTATAATATTCTGAATCCTGCATGCCGTTCTCATAGTTTGCAGGGTCACTGTAATACTCAATATTGTATCCCGCGGCTATCTCATACTTATTCTGAGGAAGCCACTCTGAGAAAATTCTTTTGTTTAATTCCTGCAACGGCACAGGCATCGCTCCCCTGCAAGGGAATATAGCCCACTTATGTGCAGGTATTTCATAAATCTCCAGACCGTTTTTCCTTGCTGCCTCTTCATTCAAGTCATCTGCAATCATATACTTAAACTGATTCCCTGCCATTTCCTCGTCATAGCATATTCCGTACATGCCAAGCACCTTTTTTTCTTTCGCTCTTACATGTTCCTCGTCCCAAAATGCAGGTATGTCTGAATTTGCGGATTCATAAGAGAACATCCTCGAAATTCCCATCACTTTAAAAGCCTGTTTGTCTTCAATTCTGTATTCCATCACTGTACCTCCGTCTAATGAATATTTTATTCGAAGCGGAGCGAACGACTTAACAGCCGCGCCATTTTTCCGCACCTCAGTAGGAGTACTGCCGTGGAAACGGATAAATGCTTTTGTGAAAGCATCCGGTGAATCATAGCCATATTTGAATGCCAAATCAATTACCCTGATATTGGATGACAACAGCTCGCTGCCGGCAAGCGATAAACGTCTCATTCTGATATACTCTCCAACTGTATATCCACATAGCATGGAAAAACCTTTCTGGAAATAAAATGCAGATATATGAACTTTTGTGGCAATATCAGAAACATTGAGTTCCTCTGTGATATTTTCTTCAATGTAGTCTATGGCACGACCCAAAGCCTTTATCCAATCCATATGCACAACCTCCCTTACTGTAGCTTCATTATATAGGTTTCATTCAGAGACTTCCCGACTATTTATGTTTTCTTTTGTCCTTAATCCTTCTGCCATTTCCATATCAATTTTGTCTAAAATCTATCCCTTCATTATTTTACAAAAACATATTTTGTATCCGTTGACAAATCTTCCCTAAATTGATATCCAAGACTGCAAAATTCCCGCATTGCTTTCGGCTCGGTAATTTGGTTTTCCGCCAAAAAAGAACCATCTCACCTCTTGCCATCTTGGCATAAACCCCCTTTTGAATCAGCTTTCCATTCGCCAGCTCTGCAAAAATGCAGGAAATAAATTTGTCCTCTGGTTGCAGATAAGCTTCTATACTCATATAAGCCCTCCAAACCATCAATAACTGTTTTTGCCTGCATCTCCAATCTATATGGCGTGACAGAATACGAAGATGCTCCTGCACATAGGATAACATTCTATCCTCAAAAACAGCGGGAGCCATATATCAGATGGGAGATGACTCCTGCCTGATATACTCATGGAGCAAAATCGGACTTGGGTTTTCACCTCTGATGCTGCTGAAAATAATTATATTCCTCATTACTGCTTCATTGATTATGATTGCCTTGCAGAATGCTGCGGCAGCAACCTGCTTCTGGAGCCAGAATTCGTTTTATGTCTTAGATTTAGTGCTTAAATTCAAGGATTATGCGAAATACCCGATTACGATTTTCAGTCCGGTATTCCGATTTATCTTCACCTTCATAATACCAATTGCATTCATAGCCTACTATCCGAGTCTTGTGATACTTCGTCCCGATGCGGTACCGATACTATCATGGCTTTCGCCACTAATCGGCTGCCTGTTCTTCTGGCTTAGTTACAAATTCTGGATGTACAGTGCAATGAAATACAGTGGAACAGGCTCATAAACAAGATAGTCAGCCTTATATATACACGATTTTATCCGTTCTACCAGCCAATGAGCTCAATTTGTGTTACTTTTCCTCCCTCTATTGTAATCTCCAGACCGGTCCGGTAATCGTCAGTGCCCTCATATTCAAGAACCTGATAATCACCCTCATCATCCTTGTAAACATCATCCGGTGTACCAAACGCACTGACTACATCATCATAGCTTGAACCAAGTGTAATGTTTCCGGCAATATAGCAATCCATATTTTCAGTCTGATAATCAAAAATAACACCAATAAGCTGTCCTTCCTCAGCAGAAATATCACTCTCACTATATCGATTTGCAACAACAACGCGCATTTCCTGCTCGCCCTTCACGACAGCAACATAACTGTAATCATCATATGCTATACGCTCGTCCACATAATATTCATTCAAAGACCAGCCATTTGCTTCAAGCTCAGAGAAATCACAAGGAAGGTTATATAATTCGCCGTCAATTACGACCTCATAGCTCTCCCAGTCGGATGAAGCCGTCACTGAACCGGAAGGCTTATCAACATTACCGTCATCTGTCCCCTCGGAAATCGTGAAGGTCTCCTCCGCTTTTGCTACAGGTTCTTCAATAACACTTTCATCCCCCTCTATAACAAAGGAATAAAATCTTTTGGCATAGGTTATATATGTTACATATGTATATATGTAATAATCATAATCCGTAAGTTCGCCGGCAGGTAAATAATCGATGCTCTTATAGAAATTAATCCCATTTAACATAACCTCTTCCATTATTATATTTTCTGCTCCCGCATTCGCATATTGTTCAATATAATGATTGATAACAATCTTTGCCGGATCCTCCACATCATATAGCTCTGCGTCATAGTCATAATCGTTTTTGAATACAGAAATCAAACCATCCTTTGCAGGGGATATGTACTGAAGACTATATTTATCATCTTCCGCCGTACTTTCATGCTCACTCCATCCTGCCGGGACCTCAAGATACCCGGTCTCTTCACATCCCCCAAGCACCCAGTCAGAATCGGTTGCGGGTTCCTCCGTCTCCGGTTCTTCCGTGACCGGTGGTTCTTCCGGATCCTGCTCTTCCGTTTTCTCGATACCATTTCCAATCGGCGACTTGAAATTCTCACTGGAAGCTTCCGTCTTCTCGTTTCTTTCCTTCTTCTCATCCTTCTTGTCCCCACACCCCGCAAGTGACAGAGCCAAAATTCCCATACAAAGTAAAAATAATATTTTCTTTCTCATTTTATCCTCCTAAAACCCTTTTTATTTTACAGACTATCTTCTCTCATTCTATACATATCTTACTGCATCAGATGATGAACAGTCCCTATACTATCATTTTTACGAGGTCAATCAAGAAATCCAAGGTTGCTTTTTTGCAAACCGCAAGTTGCTTTATAGCGGAATCAAGGAAATTATGCCATATAAATCCTGATGGTTTAAAATTTATTAAGGTTTTACATAACCATATTCCAACATTTTTTTTCAAACTCAAAAGACTCCGGACCATTTTCATGTCCGGAGCCTTACCCCATCTGATATACGCTCCGCGAGGATGCGCAGGGATTCGTAAATGAGTTATGTC
>CAZATW010000027.1:0-34611 GCA_964488185.1 uncultured Coprococcus sp.
GATAGATGAGGGTAATCATCGTACCCGGGCAGATTTGCTTCATCTTCCGACCTCCAATACAATAAACTTATAGCAAGCACTCAATCCGATATACAAATGATGCTATATTCTGTTTGAATTCTTTAGCTGTGTTTCCTGAGAGATTCATATAAGCCCCATATAATTTATGTAGAAAGAATCTTTCATCATTAAATCTCAGTGCAGTATTGCTTTTTTCTTCATTTCCTGGATAACACAAAATGATTTTCTTGCATGAAAGCATCTGCCCATAAAATGCCATTTGATAAATATCATCATTGTGAAAGGGCTGTGAGGTTTTATTTTTCATATCAAGTATCGCTCTTGCTGACTGACGACCATTTTTATCTACATAGTCGTAAAGAAGATCCGGTAAATATGAACGTTCAAAATATTCCTCTCCTTGTCGACAGAAGGCAAAGCTCTTTGACGCTGTCCAGTACGAAAACTTACCAAGGTTCGAGTATTCCATCAAAACTTTCTTAATGAAATCTTCAAAAACCCTGTCAAAGTTTATCAGCAGACTTTCCCCTGCAGATGATTCCCCATCTGTAGATAATGTGAGATCGTTCAAAATCATATAAGCCAAAGATACCGCTTTTTTGCAATAAGTCGTATTCTTATTGAAAGTCACATCATCAGGAATAGCCGTAAAATCAACATTTCCAAACTGCCTGATGATGTAAGCGATATCAGAATTCTGAACATGTGATTCAATTTTCTTTGCGGCAGCTAAAAGAAGCCTGTTAATAGGAATGTCACGAGTCAAATCATCATAAACACACCGAAAGGCTTCTCTTCGATGCAACATTATATTGATCGATGTCGGTACAACCTGTAAATTTCCCTTAATATAACCCAGATCTTCTTCCTTTTCGTTATACTCAACTGGAATTCCTTTATGCACAACCGACATCATTTCTTGGATGAACATTGCTATAAGGTTAACATCATTTCCAGCCTCAATATCGTACATTGGTGTATCCAAATCGGAGTATTGAGCTGAATACAGAAAGAAGTACACACGAAGGATATGACTTATTGTTATACCTGGATGCTTTGGTTTTATAATTATTTTTCGATCAGGTAATCCTATATAGCCTACATACTGCTGCGGCAGCTTCATAATGCCTTGCTGAGCATCAAGACAATCCCAGGACATTCCTCTTTTTGACAGAATGCCTTGGATAACTGGAATTTCATAAGGATATAGACTAAGCAGTCCTCCTTGATCTATGGTTATTGACTGCATCTGCATATAATCACCTTTATTTTAATAACTGTGCCTTAATTTCTTCAATGAACTCCTCTTCATCAGAAATTCGGGAAATCAACTTATCTCCCAGAATATTCTGTAAGTATCTCTTGTTTCCATATGTATATTCCTCAATTATAGGAATGACATAGTAGTTAAATAGTCTTTTTAGGATTTGAGGTGTCCACTTAATTTTCCCACTGACATCATCCCTCGCCCATTTGGGAAGGAAATATGATTGACCCAGAAGGAGATCTTCGTCACCGAGTACGCTATATAATCTCTCGTTAACTCCATCCATCAATTTTCCGACTTTAATATCAGGTAACAGTGAGTAGTCAGATTCATAGTCAACAACTTCACTATTTGGGAAAAAATCTACAAATGCAAATCTTCTACGAATGGCATAATCTACAAATGCGATACTTCTATCTGCTGAATTCATGGTTGCAAGAATATAAACATTTTCAGGAATTCTAAACTCAGTAAGCCTTGAGCCATCCTTGGATATAAGTGCAGTAGGTAATTGCACCGTATATTCTCGATCTAACGCTAATATTGTTTCTCCAAATATTTTTGAAACATTGCCTCTATTGATTTCATCAATCAAGAATAAGTAACGTTTCGCTCTGTTCTCAGCTTTGTTGGCTTCGTGGCAGAATTCAAGAAAAACGCCAGCTTTAGGATTCACAGAACCATCTTCATCAAATGTACTTCCTCCAATAAACTGTTCATATGTTAGATTTGGATGGAACTGAATTAAATAAGTTGAATCATAGTATGCTTTTACTTTGCCCGAAATATATGATTTGCCAGTTCCTGGAGGACCAGATAAAACAACCTGTTTTGTATCAGAGAGAAGTCCTTCCAGTTCTTCCTCCGTTATGTTATCGCCATGTGGAGCGGCAAGATTAGTCACTTCTTCTCGAGAAATGCTTATATCTGGAATCATATACGTTACAGGAGCAACAAGCTGGGTGACCTCTGGTTGTGCATTTGTATCATAAGAAAATTTTGACCTAATCTCTTCTCCTGTTATACCCGTATCACTATATTTGATAATGCCATCTGTTGTACCAAACATTGTGGACAATTCATCAGCAGTGATGTTCAGATCATCGATCAGCTTTTTAGTGCAAATACGAGTAAATGTTTCAAAGTTGTCAGCCGTTTGATTAACTACCCAATCTTCGTCAACATCAAATTCATAGAAACGGAAATACCATGCAGCTAATTTCTGCAATGATATCCTGTGACCTTTCAGAAAATCAGAAAAGAGCATGTCAATGTAATTTGGTGCAAACTTATATTTAGAGCCATCCAGTTCATCTTTCCGTAGATACTTCCCGTCATCAATAAGCGTGTTATCCATTGTATCCTTTACACGCCCAATCACCTGTTTAAACTCAGTTCCACCATTGTAGTATGTGGTCTTCTTGATTGTCCGATCCATAGAGAATGGAAATAGAGATACACACTTCCCACCATTCTCTTGCTTGGCATCAAAAAGTCCGCATAAATCATACAAGTACCTTGTTAAACGCGCTTTCTGCGCCCCAGTAGCATCGTAAGTCTGGTATTCTCGACTATTAAACTTATCCGCTTTGAACAAGAAAAATAATCCAATTTGTTCTGGTGATGCATAATCTTGGGCAATAAAGTAATCAATAGAATCCTTGACGCATGTTGGATCCACATATATCTTCGCCATCACTGTTCCTCCTTAAAAGCTTGATCATAAATAGCATTAGCTATAACTTCTGCCAAATGGCAAGGCACCGCATTACCAATCACCTTGTACATAGCTACAATGTCCTTTAGTGTTTCATCAATAAATATAAAATCATCCGGAAATGTTTGTATCCTTGCAATTTCGCGTATCGTGTATCTACGATTCTGTGTAGGATGTGTAATCCCACAATTTTCTGGCTGAGCTGATGCTGTAATCGTTCCATTTATTTCATCTCGGCTGAATCGCCTATAAAAATTTGGTGCATGATATCGTTTCATATCATCTCGGATTCTTTGAAACCTCGGAGAGAGTTTCTCATAAGGTATACTCTTCCATGAACCGCCTTCAGGTATCTGCTCAATCATGCTTTGTGCTTGTGGAGAATACGGCCAATAAGTCTGATTTGGAATATCTGGCGGAACGTCAAGAATATACCGTAACGTCAGCCTACTCTTATCTTCTTGAATAGGAGGAAACTCGAATGTTTTATTCAAATCCTCTCGTAAGCCAACAAGTATCATTCTTTCGCGGTTCTGTGGCACTCCGTAGTCAGATGCATTGACAACCTTGTAGTTAACATTGTATCCGAGAGCTTCAAGGTCACCTTTAATTACATCAATAAGCTTTTTTCCACTCTGATGTTTAGATGATAGAAGCCCTTTGACATTCTCAAATAGAACAACTTTCGGCTTTTTGCTTTCAATAATGCGCAGGCATTCCAAATATAACTCACCACGAGCATCATATACGCCTCTGCGGTTTCCAGCATTTGAAAATGGCTGACAGGGAAAACCCGCTGTTATAATATCACAATCGGGGATATCTTCAACCGGCACCTTAGTTATATCTCTATCATCTATTTCACCAAGATTCAGCTTGAAGACAGCTTGGGCATCCTTATCAAAATCGTTTGCCCAAACTCTATGATACCCTGCATCTTCAAAGCCTTTATCCATTCCTCCACATCCAGAGAACAAGGAAACAAGCCTTGGCGGATTAACAATTTTTACTTTTTTATCATTCTCTGTTACTGATATTTCCGTTTGAATCTCTACAGATCCCGGGTTAAAATCCTTAATCTCGATTACTCTATCGAAATTCACTCCTAACGCTTCACATATTTTAAGCAGAGTTGCCATACTTACATTCCTATCTTTTCCCATATTTGCAATAGCGTTTGTGGTAAGTTTAGCTTTCACTCTGAGATCCTCTTTCGACATTCCGTTTTCCAAAAGAGTATGCCATAGCGGTTTGTAACTTATTTGCATAGAGTGCCTCTCCTGTTCACATTTCTCAGCAGCGGTCAAAGCTGCATTGCTTTTATATTATATTATACCACGAATCTTGATAAAAGTCAAGATATTCTGTGGTTTTTTGTAATAATAAACATACGGAATTCTGTGGGAGGAACTGACAACAGTTCCCTTGTTACACACCCTCCAAAATCCTCAAAAACAGTAGTTCCCTTGTTACACCAAGGGTAAAAAGCAGTTCTCGTGTTACACACCCCCAGAAAGCCAGTGTTGGCAACTGTTGTCAAATGGCATAAAGAAGGGACTCCGGCAATGGTGCCGTTTCTGGCAATGTTCTCGGAATCCCTTGATTTCTGGGCATTTTATGTACTTTTAGTCCTTAACCCGTGACATCAAAACGACAGTCTCCACATGCACAGTCCCCACAAACTGGTCAACAGCACAAGCTTTCTTCACATAATAGCCATTCTCCTGCAAGGTAACCAAATCGCGTGCAAGGGAGGTAGGCTTGCAGCTTATATATACAAGCTCATCCACACCATAATGAATAATTTTTGTAAGTGCCTTTGGATTGATTCCGTCACGCGGCGGGTCAAGCACGATAATGTCCGGATTCTCCTCAATATCGTCTATAACCTTCAGTACATCACCCGCAATAAATTCACAATTTGAAAGCCCATTCAATTTCGCATTTTCTCTTGCTGCCTCAACTGCCTCTTCAACAATCTCCACACCGATTACCTTCTTTGCAACAGGTGAAAGCATCTGGGCGATGGTTCCGGTTCCGCTATATAAGTCGAATATTACCTTATCCCTTGTCTCTCCGACATAAGACCTTGCCTTGTCATATAGTCTTTCCGCACTTTTCGTATTTGTCTGGAAGAATGAAAATGGTGATATCTTGAACTGCAGCCCCAGTATTTCTTCATATATATATTCTGTTCCGTACAGCAGTGTGGTTCTATCACTGATTACTGCATCTGCAAGGCTGTCGTTTTCCGTATGGAGGATTCCCTCTATCTGTCCTTCAAGCGGCAAATGAATTAAGCCTTCTACATAAGACTTCAAATCCAGACTTTCCATATTCTGTGTCGTTGTTACAAGATTTACAAGAATACCCTTTGTCGTATAGGACTGCCTGATAACAAGATGACGCAATAATCCCACGTGCTGCATTTTCTTGTAATATGTCAGTCCTGCCTTTTGACAGAAATCCAAAGTAAATGACACAATTTTATTATAGTCATCGCTTACAATATCACAGTCCTTTATATTTACAATATCATATGTGCTGTTTTTCTTATGAAGCCCCAGTGCAAGCGGACCGTCCTTATATTCATCGCCAAATGAAAACTCCATTTTATTTCTGTAGCCGGAAGTCACCAGAGAGCCAATAATCCCTTCCCACTCATATGGATGCTCATTACTGTCTATAACACCGTCAATAAGCTGCTTCACCAGTTCTTCCTTTACTTTAAGCTGATTTTCATAGCTTAGTGTCTGATATGTACATCCGCCACAGGAACCAAAATGGGAACAGCACGGCTTGCCGTCCTCAAGCTCCGACGGCTCAAGAACCTCAAGAAGTCTGCCCTCCGCTTTATCCTTTCTCAGCTTTGTAATCAGACAGGATATCTTCTGTCCTTTTAAGGCGCCCTTTACGGTTACTCTTCTGTCATCAATAACAAAACTTCCCTTATTAGGGAAGTCATATTTATCAACGATTCCTTCTACTATATCGTGTTTTTTCACAACTGCACCTCTTAATTCCTTAATCTAGTATTTTCAAAAACGACATACTATTTTTCACTGACATACCTATCAGCCACCATCTGTTTCCTTTTAAAACAGTCCCCACCAGTTTCTTTCACTGGCAGGCTTATGCCTTGGCAACTCATTTTCGGCAAAAAAAGGCTTTCCGTTTTTATCAAAATCAAGTAATATATATGTCCCTGTCCTGTTATCTCTTGGAAGCGCAAGACTACCCGGATTTACGATATACGAGCCGCCATAATGCTTGAGGGTTCTTACATGGGTATGCCCAAACATAACGATGTCATAGCCTCTTTCCTTAATCAGCTCCTCCAGCTTCTCCGTTCCGTAATGTACATAATGTCTATGTCCATGTGTAATATAAGCACGAAGATTCCCTATCATGAATTCCTCATCACTCGGCAAATCGGAATGCCAGTCGTTATTTCCTGCAACCATGTGTATCTCACAATCGAAATTGTCTCGGATATATTCTTCATCGCCACATACATCCCCCAGATGTACCAGCATATCAATATCTCCGACAATATCCTTAATCTGCTTGATACAGCTTGTCTTACCGTGGGTGTCACTAATGATTAGAACCTTCATTGATAACCTCCCTGATAAGTCTTAAGGCATTTCCCCTGTGGCTTATCTCGTTTTTCTCCTCAGGAGATAATTCCGCTGTCGTCTTTCCCCTTTCAGGCAGATAAAAGATTGGGTCATAGCCAAAGCCATTTTCCCCGCGTTCCTCATATCCTATCATTCCCTCTATTGTTCCACGTCTTGTAAATGTTCTTCCATCCGGAAATGCCGCCGCTATGGCACACACAAATCTCGCTGTCCTTTTTTCATCAGGAACACCATTGAGCTTGTCTATGATTGCCTTATTCTTTATTCTATACGAAGTATCCTCCCCCATAAATCTGGCACTATAGATACCCGGTGCCTTGTCCAGATAATCTACCTCCAGGCCGGAATCATCAGCCAGCACCAGACAACCTGCTATTTTACTGATAGCCTCCGCCTTGATAATGGCATTTTCTTCAAATGTCTTACCGTCCTCTACGATATCCACGTCTATTCCTGCTTCCTTCATTGACAAAATCTCATAACCACAATCAGACAGAATCATCCGGATTTCCTTCATCTTATTTTCATTTCCCGTCGCAAATATTAATCTCTCCATATTTACATCCTTTCTCAATCTAATCCATATAGTATAAAACAACCTGCTTGTCTTATACATTGTTTGAAGGATATTGAAATACGTTGGCACTTAGCGAATACTTTGGTATGCGACGCAACGCTAGTCCTTTAGGATGCTTAGTACCACTACGTATTTCACCAAGCAAACGCAGTCCGAAAAACAATATATAACACGCAGGCGTCCTCTTCCCCTATCTTTTGCTTGTAAAAGCTTTCAGACACACATTACAATTTCTGTCTTCCTCCGCAGAATACCATGTAGAGCCATATAAACTGATATAGCCTTCTCCATCCGTTATATCAAAGCTTTCTGTCATGGCATCTGCATTATACTCTATGGCAATAGGAAGCTCCGAGTCCGGTGTATTGATATGCACGATAACCGCAAATTTTTTATTGTCGGGAAGCTCCACAGGCTCATTCAAATTGATTGTATAGTAACCAGAATATTCCATCTCACCGCTTGCCACAAGAGTCCGGTTTGTCAAATCATCCTTACTGTTAAAGTCCGTTACTACATATACAGCGTAGCTTGTTCTGTTTCCTGTGGCATAAAATGATACCGCCTCAAGATTCTCATTTTTCCCTGCTCTATATACATTTGCAAAATAAGCCTCTTCATTATTATAGCCCAGAACACCGTCCCAGCCTAACAAATCAGATTGGTATATCTTATCATAGTTATCACTGTCACCCAGCTTTGTATACACAACGCTTGTATTGCATATATTTACGTCATAATACGATACATAAAAATATCCGTTATCTCCAAACTCAGTCCCCCAGCTGTTTTTGCAGATAAATGCGCCATCACCCTCAGGCTCAATATTAAAAAATTCCTTTGGATAGTTGTCATCCCAACCTATTATTACGATATCATGATTTGTGGCACTTTCTCCGTCATAATAATACGAGGCCCTGTCCTTATTATAATAATATGAGCTGCTATAGGCATTTGTCATATCACAATAAATTACGGTCTCAACTCCGCCATATTTATAAATTGCATTTTTTACTGCATCATAATCCTTATTATCTATTATCTGCGCTTCCTCAAGATGCTTCACCGCGTTCAATCCGTCTACAGTTTCTCCGTCTCCATACGGGTCATCCTTCTCAAGCACGGGTCCCTGCCATGCAGCAAGGTATGCGATACTCATCCTGTACTGACCGCCCCCCATCTGGTCACTGCTGAAGCTGTTATTCAATGTCATGTGGTCTACGGAAAACTGCAGTCGTTCTCCCGGCGTAAGTGTCGTTTCAAGGGCTGCCAGAGAAGCAAATGCCCAACAGGTTCCGTATTTTCCCTGATCCCTGACATCCGTTACCCTGTCATATTCTCTCATGTCATATTTCTCAGGAAGCTTATCCTCTGCTGCTATTCTGTTTAATGCGACATTATTTTTTCCATAATCAAATGTACAGGTATAATTGAGCTCCTTGCATATATCATCCACAGGTATAAACAGCTGTCCATCCTTCTCTTCAGGTTTCTCAGCAAGCTGTGTTGACAAGCCGTTGATATTTGCCAACGCAGAACCCATATATACCTTTACCTTATTATCGCCTTTTTCTAAGGTGACGGTTCCGTTTGCATATACATTTACAGAGCAGTTCATCTTGTCTACAAATGTCTCCACGGGAACCATAATCTGCAATTTATCACTTATATAAACCTGATATATATTATCGTCTATCGTTTCACCATTGACAGACAGCGTTATTCCTTTTTCATTATATTCTCTTGAAATTTTTTCCAGTATATCTGCACTTGCATGAGCCGCCTCATCCCTGCGTTCAATATGCACATCCGGCTGCCTGATTACTTCAATATAAAATAATACTGCTGCAAATACTAATATGCTTCCAATTAATATTTTTCTCAATCTATCTCTCGCTTTCTTTTTGGCGGTTTCGGCCCCATAAACTGATAGAAGTACGATTTTATCATACCATTGTATATTTTCCTGTTTTTATCTGCGCATCTTCCGATATATTTCTCTGCATCCTCATAAGAGGTAATGAGAAACATAGACCAACCCGAAAGCATTTTAAAGCTCGTACCAATGGTTTTATACAATTCCGGTAAGGCTTCCTTTTCTTCAAGTCTTTCTCCATATGGCGGATTTGTAATGACGAAGCCGTATTTCTTTGGATTGCGTAAATCCTTTACATCTCTTTGCTGAAAGTGGATATGCTTGTCAACCTCTGCCAGCTTTGCATTTTCCATGGCACATTTTACCATATCCCCATCTAAATCATAACCCTGAATATTCATTTTGATGTCATGCAGGATTATGTCATTTGCCTCGTCTATGGCATTATACCACATCCTTTTATCACCCAGCTTTGTCCAATTTTCTGCGAGGAAATCTCTGTTTATGCCAGGTGCGATATTTGCACCAATCATAGCCGCTTCTATCGGAAAGGTACCGCTCCCACAGAAGGGATCTACAAGTATTCTGTCCCTGTTCCAAGGGGTCAGCAAAATAAGCGCTGCGGCAAGGGTCTCCGAAATAGGCGCCTTACCGACCAATTTTCTATAACCTCTCTTATGTAGTGACACACCCGATGTATCAAGGGCAATCGTAACCATGTCCTTCAATATAAATACTCTGACAGGGTAAGCTTCTCCATCCTCTGAAAACCATGACACATGATATGTCTGTTTCATTCTTTCTACCATGGCTTTTTTCACGATGGATTGTATATCCGACGGACTGAATAATGCACTCTTATTGGATGTTGCCTTTGACACCCAGAACTTCGCATCTCTCGTAAGATATCTTTCCCAGGGAATATCCTTTGTGCCTTCAAACAATTCATCAAATGTAGTGGCTTTAAAGCTTCCGCACTTCAACATGATTCTCTCGGCTGTACGAATAAACATATTTGCCCTGGCTATAGCCTCTTCTTCCCCGGCAAATGTAATTCTGCCGTCTTCAACCTTAACAATCTCATATCCTAAATCTATGATTTCTTTTTTTAATACAGCCTCCAGTCCAAAGTGACATGGTGCTATAAGCTCTACTCTACTCATATGTTTTCCTCTATCGCTCCTTGGTTAATGCCCCTGTATACTGGACTAAACCACCTATTGTATTAATTACCTTATACCCCTCCTGACTGAGTATCCTGGAGGCCATTGTACTGCCACCCCCATAAGTACAGTATAACAAAAGATATCTGCTTTTTGGCAGGGAAAATTGACCTGCCTTTATATCTTCAAGCGGCACATTTACAGCCATTGGAATATGTCCCTTGAGAAACTCCTCCTGCTCTCTGACATCAACTATAATACCGCCATAACGTACAGCCTCCTGCAATATATTCCTTATGGGAATACTAACAAATCTCATTTATTCTCACCCCATATATTTTAGTCAAACAATAGCAGGCAGATTCCACGTCTAAGTGTAGTCACTGCCATATTCTCTCCCTTATATATGGTATGAGCTTTTTCTCTAATATGTACCTAAATCCTCCAAAAGTCCAAGATTATATTTCCATTTCATTATCCTTTTTACAGACTCATCAATCTGCTGAATATCAATTTCACCATTCTGTACAGCTGCTACAACTGCATCATACTGAATCGCATAGTCCGATACAAGCATCATATCATTTCCCGCCTGAACTGCCTGTACTGCGGCTGCATCAGCACTGACAAAGTCAGAAACGCCGCTCATGGCAAGGTCATCGGTTATAATAACACCGTCGAATCCCAAATCTTCTCTCAGTATTATATGTACTTTTTCTGATAGGGATGCAGGATACTTCTCATCCATAGAAACCACTATGTTATGACTTACCAAAACCGAATCGGCACCTGCTTCTATTCCGGCTTCAAACGGAAGAAAATCCTGTTCTACAAATATATCATATTCTCTGTAATCTGTAATTATATTTGTATGTGTATCTCCGTTATTTCCATATCCCGGAAAATGCTTTAGTACACAGCCCATCTTATCTTCCTTCATAGCCGCAACAATTCTTTCTGCAAATTCGCAGGTTTCATCTATATTACTGCCAAAAGCCCTCCTATACATAAAATCACCGGAATCCACCGAATAGTCCACTACGGGAGCAAAATTCACATTGATTCCAAAAGATTTAAGAAGTGATGACTTCTTATGGGAATCCTCAATAACTGCTTCAAATCCGCCCTGCTCATATAAGTTCCTCGGTGATTGAAATGATTCATCAACAAGATTACTGTTTCCGCTTATTCTTGTAACGGTTCCTCCCTCTTCATCTATCCCTATAAAGAGGGGATATGTACTATAGCTCTGAAATGTATCTATATAAGCCTGAAGCTGTGAAACCGTCTTATATTCGACATCCTGTCCAAACAATATGATGCCCCCGGGGTGATAGGTGTCAAATGTATTCTGGTCAAATGATGCATCCGCTCTAATAAAAAACATCTGTCCAACCTTTTCTTCAAGAGTCATACTATCTACCAGTTCTGTAAGTTCCCTGTCTAAAATATCATCGGGAGACTCCGTAGGCTCTTCAGTGGTGTTTAATTCTTCCGTATCACTCACATTGACCATATCCTCCGTTGTATTAAACTGTACCATTGCTTCTGTTATCTCATGTTGATCTTTTTCACCATCTGCTTTTATATCCTTTATTATATGTATGAAAACGGTAAGAGCAGCTATTAATAAAATACCAAGAATCACTATCAAAGAGTACAATATTATTAATATATGTTTTGCCTTTCTCCCAAGCTGTTCTTTCATCATTTGTCGTCCCCCATTATTTATCTGTTGTATCAATATAAAGGATCACAGTCTCGTCCTGATATTGTCATATCCTGACACCAGATTGTGACCCTTTCATGTTTTAGATACTAGCTTCTACTATCTGCAATTTGAAGAATTTGTAGAGTTTGAATAATTTGTAGTATCTGCTGCACCATTATAGGTGTTGTTTGAAGCCTTGTCTGTGGCTTTGTTAGACGCCTTATTAGATGATTTGTTAGACGTCTTATTCGTAGCCTTGTTCTGTGAATTATCAGACACGGAATCATTACTATAGCTGTTTGAAGCATAATTGTTCTTTGACATAATAATATACCCCCACTTATTTTTATCAACTTTCGTTGACATTAATATTTTGTGCAAATGGGTAAACAATATTCTTCAAAAAGCCGTATAACATTTATTACATCTGATGGCAAATAGTTCTTTTTTTATTTTTTGAGCTGTGCCAGTCTCTCTGCTACCTGCTCTGCCATTTCTGTATATTTTGCCAGCTTCGCCTTTTCCTCTTCTACCTTTGTTGCAGGAGCTTTATCTACAAATTTTGGATTTGAAAGCATACCGGAAGCTCTCTTAATCTCTCCTTCAAGCTTTGCCTTTTCCTTCTCAAGACGCTCAATTTCCTTATCGATATCAACCAGCTCTGTTAGTGGAATATAGACAGCAGCATCATGTATCAGTGTTGAAACGGCATTCTCGTCTATTCCGTTCTTGTCTTCACGTACGAATACCTCGCTTGCATAGCCAAGTGTGGCAAAGAAGCTCTTAGATGCTTCAAATATATCTCTTATCTCAGCCTTTGCCGATACTACATAAACAGCAGCCTTCTTGCTAGGTGGTACATTCATCTCTGTACGAAGATTTCGAATCGCCCTTACCGCTGCCTTAATCGTATCAACTGCTGCCTCATCCTCTTTGAAGCACCATGCTGCTTTTTTAACAGGCCAGCTTGATATCATAATGGATTCCTCTTCATCCTGAATATTGCAGAATATTTCCTCAGTGATAAACGGCATATATGGATGAAGAAGCTTAAGCGCCTGGATTAAAACGGTCTTCAGTGTCCAAAGAGCTGCCGCCTTTGTCTCATCCTCATCATTGTAGAGTCTTGGCTTAACCATCTCGATATACCAGTCACAGAACTCCTCCCAAATGAAGTCATACACCTTTGATACAGCAATACCAAGCTCGTATTTCTCCATATTCTCTGTCATTTCCTCTGCCAAATCATTTGCCTTTGAAAGAATCCATCTGTCGGCAATCGTCAAATCAGAAAGGCTTACACCTGATATATCAGCCTTTTCTACATTCATCATAATAAAACGTGCAGCATTCCAGATTTTATTTGCAAAATTTCTTGAATTTTCAACTCTCTCCCAGTAAAAACGCATATCATTTCCAGGAGCGTTTCCCGTAATCAATGTGAGACGAAGTGCATCTGCGCCGTACTTATCAATGACCTCAAGCGGGTCAATTCCATTGCCGAGAGATTTACTCATCTTACGACCTTTATCATCACGAACAAGTCCATGAATCAGCACATGTTTGAACGGACTTACCCCTGTCTGCTCAATCGCTGAAAATACCATTCTTACTACCCAGAAGAAAATAATATCATAGCCTGTTACCAGCACGCTGGTCGGATAGAAATAGTCCAGTTCAGGTGTTTTCTCCGGCCATCCAAGTGTTGAAAACGGCCAAAGTGCCGATGAAAACCATGTGTCTAATGTATCTTCATCCTGTGTCAGATGTGTACAGCCACACTTAGGGCAAACCGTTGGGACTTCTCTGCTTACGATTTCCTCATGGCACTCGTCGCAATACCATGCAGGTATTCTATGCCCCCACCAAAGCTGTCTTGATATACACCAGTCACGGATATTGGTCAGCCAATGAATATAGGTTTTGTCAAACTGCTCCGGTACAAATGATAAATCATCTGTCTTTACCATATCAAGTGCCGCCTGACCCATTTCCTTCATACGAACAAACCACTGCGGTTTTACCATCGGTTCGACAGTCGTTTTACATCTGTCATGTGTTCCTACATTATGACTATGTGGAACGACCTTAACGAGAAGTCCCAGGGCATCAAGGTCTACTACCATCTGCTTTCTGGCTTCGTAACGGTCCATTCCTGCATATTTGCCGCCCAGCTCGTTGATGGTCGCATCATCATTCATAATGTTGATTTCTTCCAGATTGTGACGCTTTCCTACCTCAAAGTCATTTGGGTCATGTGCCGGTGTAATCTTAACGCAGCCTGTTCCAAACTCCTTATCTACATATTCGTCTGCAATAACAGGTATCTGCCTGCCTGTAAGCGGAAGCTCCAGCATCTTACCAACGATATCTGTATATCGCTCATCCTCAGGATTTACCGCTACTGCCGTATCACCAAGAAGTGTCTCCGGTCTTGTGGTTGCGATTTCAACAAATCTTCCCGGCTCGCCAACTACAGGATAATTGATATGCCAGAAATGTCCGTCCTGCTCCTCATGTATAACCTCCGCATCCGATATGGATGTTTTACAGACAGGGCACCAGTTTATGATCCTTGAGCCTTTATAGATATAGCCCTTCTCGTACAAATTTACAAATACTTCCTTAACTGCATTTGAACAGCCCTCGTCCATGGTAAATCGCTCTCTGTCCCAGTCGGCAGATGAACCCATCTTCTTAAGCTGGCTTACGATACGGTTGCCGTATTCCTCCTTCCATGCCCACGCATGCTTTAAGAATTCCTCTCGGCCGATTTCGTTCTTATCAATTCCCTGCTCTTTCAGCTTCTCTATGACCTTTACCTCTGTAGCAATAGCTGCATGGTCCGTGCCCGGCTGCCAAAGCGCAGAGTATCCCTGCATTCTCTTGAAACGAATCAGTATATCCTGCATTGTGTTGTCAAGGGCATGTCCCATATGGAGCTGTCCTGTAACATTGGGAGGCGGCATTACAATCGTAAATGGTTTTTTGCTTCTGTCTACCTCTGCATGAAAGTATTTCTTTTCTTCCCATTTTCTGTATAATCTGTCTTCAATCTGGGAAGGGTCATATGTCTTTTCTAATTCCTTCATTGTGTTTTCCTTTCTTCCTTTATGTATTGGTGCCGTACACCACAGGCAGAAACACGACTATTTACTGGCAGCATTATATGTTCTAATGTAATAAAAAATCCCTTCGATATATTAATATATTTCGAAGGGCGATGAATCGCGTTACCACCTTGGTTTGTTGCTTATCCTATTCTTTAACGGGAACGAACCGGCATAATCTAGTTATGTGAAGTGATACCAACATCAAGCAATCATGTGGCTTTTTATAATGAAAAATCACATTCTCACATCACATATTCAACTACGCAGCTACAAAGCTACCTTCATATTATCCTCTCCTGAGAACTCTTCCAGCCCACGAAGCTCTCTCTCTGTAAAGGGGTGTTAATATTACTCCTCTTTGTCATTGCTTTTATAATATTATCCAAAATCTAATGAGATAGTACAACATAATGGTTTCAGGTGTCAAGAGACATTATTAAAACCATTTCTTCTTTTTAAATAATATTATCTCACCCTGACCATGGTCATAAAGTCTTTCCGACCTGTCGGCAAGATTTGAAAAACATAGTATTTCCTGTTCTGACAAAATATGATTCTCATTTTCAACGAAATTATTTGCCATATCGTTCATTTGCTGATAATAATATACTCTTTCCATGATAAGCTTTCTATAATGAAGTATCTCCTTGGTCGGGTTGTTTTCAATAGCATCATACCTCCTCCGGCATCAGCTCTGCCTTGGTAAAATGTATAGAATGATTGCGTATTGTCCCACTCATATCTCCAAACATATTACCGTTTTTGTCAATCTTTTTTGCTTCACTTGTTCCGATGAGACGAACCATCCCATGTTCTGATGCTATATCCACATCTGTTTCCTTATACTATCTGACTTCTGAATTCGTCCTTAAGCTGTCCGAGAATCGAGTCCATTCTCTTATCATAATCCTCTAAATTCCCATTCATTCTGTTAAACACAGCCTTCTGGACTTTATTATAAATGGACATTTCCCTGACATCCTCCTTTGAATCGCCAAGCTCCATCATCAAATCATCAAAAAATCCTGCCGGCATACCACGCTTTTTTATTTCCTTTTGAAGAGTGGCTGTGTCCACCGATACGGCAAGCACACAAAAATATTCTATCAGGGATTCGTTATTATTATTCAGGCTAAATGCTCTTATAAAGCAGTCCTTTGCCTCCTTAAGCTGGAGATTTCCCGCTAGTGCAACCGCCTTATTATGATATAGATTACCAAGGAATTCGTCTTTTTCTCCTCGGGATTCCTTGTAGGCTATAATATCATCATAGATTGCACCGGCTTTTATATAATGCTTATACTTAAGATATCCATCAGCCTTTTTTTTGCTTATTTCCTGCGGACTCATGCTCCTTAATTTCTGACACTCCTCCATGAAATTTTTTACCTCTTCGCTGCTATAATAATTGCCATAGGTAAGTATTTCCACCATGATATCCTGCGCAAATGCTTTCTTTGCAATCAGCGCATCCACTCTGTCACCAAGCTCAGGCATTTCTATCTCATCACCAATCCATGCGGCAAGACGTTCTGCCATATCGTCCTCACTAATAAGCACCATATTATTAAATATGTAATAACAAAGCTCCTCATAGGAATACACGCGTATTCTTGTATTCAAAAAGGTATACGGATTGTCTGCTGTTTTTGATTTACATACTATAATATTATTCATATACACCCTACCCCTGTATTTCCTCTAAAGCTCCTGTCAGCTCAAATTCTTTACGGTATATCTTATTTGTCGTAGGAAACAGTTCTCCAAATCCTACATCTCTTATAATGACTGCACCTTTTCCGGCATCTATAAATTCAACCTCAAGTGATATCTTCGTAGTCTTCGGCGGTCTGAGCGGAAGCCCATGTATCTCTATTACAACATTTGTAGTCTTATCTGTAAGGATATCCCGATAGACAAGCTTCAATCTGTTTGACTCATTTAGAAATATATTCAGCTTGCCCTTGGTATTAAACCATTCCTCACCACCTGTAACAATAGGACAAAATGTATCTCTTTCATCCATCAGGCTGATTCCTATATGGGATTTCACAGTATATTCTGTATCTATAAAATATCTCTTCAAAGGCTCCTGATATACACCACCTACTGCCCTGTAGCACGCACCCTTTGTATAGATATTCTGACCTACAAATACACGTCTGCCCTGACACAATGTGGCAGCCGACTGTTTCATCCAGTTTTCGGCAAACCCCATGCCCGTCAGGAAAACCGAGGAAATATATGTCTCTGACATAAGCTTCTTAACAATCTCATCAAAAAACTCATCCATTTCCTCTTTATTCTTCCCAAATTTAGCAAAATGAAACGTATCTCTGTAATCTGTATGTGATACACGCACAACCTCAGGCGTTTTATTTCTTGTTATATCTATTCTGTAATAATCAAGTCCTTCATTTCCGAAATCAAATAGAGAAACACTGTTATTTCTAAGTGACTCAGGCTGGTTAAATATATAGTAAAGTCCGCTGTCCAAATGGCTTACGATATCAAACTGCTCCTCCGACAGATGAAGTGCCGCAGCAAGCTCTCTGACCGCCTTAATCAGCAATATATCCGTATCTGCTATTGTTACCACCAGCTTCTTAATCACGCAGCTCTCAAGTTCCCTTGTAAACTGCCTGATATGCAGCACCAAAAGCCTTACCAGCAGTTCTTTTGCCTTATAGCTTCTGCCCTCTACAGTAACGCTTTCATTCATCAGTACCTTCTGATAAATGCGGTCTATTAACACACCATCCTCTTCAAATCTATATGCAGATGCCTTTGCACCGGAGCACCAGCCCGGATAATCATATATACTTACTTTCTCACCGGCTTCCTCACTTTTTCTGTGAGCGCCGCTGTAAAACAATAGATTGGGAAGCAGATATGTATCTTTGGCTTCACTATGATATACCGACTCCGGTTCACCTGTGTCCATGTTATAATAACTAAGCTGTGTATATTCCGGACCAAGGTCAAGACCCAGATACAACTGATTTTCACCCATGTGAATTTCCTCCATTATAATATAATCAGGTTCTCTTCAAAGAAATGCGTATTGTTCAGATAGGTATCCATAGCCTGAATAAGCTCCTGATCATTTCTTGTCTCCTGACTGATAATCATACTGTTTATAAGCTCAAACCGGTCACTGATTTCTTTATTGAAGATGGTATTTTTTAAAATATCACTTTCTACTATAGATGAAACGCCACAGACACCATCTACAGAATATATCAGTGATTCTCCATGAAATACAATGACTTCCTTTACATAGATACCCGGTATGATTTCTTCCATTCTCTCGGACCTGTATTTCGCCATGTTATGACTTTCCTGTCCAAAGCTGTAGCTGACCCATACCTGTTTTCCGCTTTCTCCCTTGAATATAATATATGTTTTAAACTTCATATCAAGCGGGATTGCTGCAAAATTTGCAAATTCCCTGAAGAATGGCAGAATTTTGCATGAATCTATAAATATCTTCACATTTGCCCTTATCCATTCCTTCTGCTCTGCATTATATCGGCCGCCGCAATTACTGAAATAATAAAGCAGTGACATACGTGAAATTTCATCAGTTATATTTCCCTTTACTATCTCCTTATAAAGGCTTTCCATAACATTTACAGGAATCTTCAAATCTTTTATCAGATACTGGTGTGCACAATACTTCAGAAATGCTTTCACCACCATTCCTCTGCTTCTGCCTTTATAATAAACCTCAAATATATCGTATATGGATTCTATATATCCATCAGCAAACATCATCTGTGCCAGTATATTTTCTGACAACAAATCAATATTTCTGTAATTTGAATTGACCGACTTGAAGAGATTTGCCATCTCATCAAGGGAACCATTATAATTATTTATGAGAAACGCAAGTATCTTCTGTCCTGCATAGCCGCGACGATAGATATATACGCATATGGATATGAGCAATCTGTCCTCGCTATATTTTATATCACCGATTCCGTACTCCGCAATCTTGATAAGCTCATCAATATCGACATCCATATAGCCGAATCTGCTCATGCCAAGGAATGCCTGCTCAAACATTCTAAGGGATATGTAATAAGTTATTATATTTGCAGAATCTGAAGGGCTAATATAGTCTAAATCTATTTTCGCTATATATTTGCGGAGAATATCGGCATCATAATTTTCGTGGTAATATTCCACCATGTGAAACAATGCTTTTTGCTTCACGCTATAGCTTACCTCCTTGCAGGAAGCTATTTCTCTCGCCAGATTGATTTCTGCCGCATCCTTATAACTGAATATATCGATGTCATTATACTGATAAAGAAGCAGTCTATAATCTCTCGGTGTGTATTCCTGACAAATATCCAGATAGCTTCTCTCATCAACAATTCTTTCCAATCTGTACGGAATCGTATTAATATATCTTCCGCCTCTGTTATCAAGAAGTGTTATAATGGCAGAGCTTGATATAATCTCTACATATGCCTCACCGTTTACAACAGGTATTTTTTCTTCCTTTTCAAGCTCCTCATGCGCCACTATTATATACTCAATATTCCTGTTGTCACATACAAACTTTCTCTTGAATATAATATTAATCAGCTTTGATGCAAATTCAGGCTTCACATTTTCAGGGTCTAAGAACTCATCATATATAACGGTCAGGTCATCATTAACTATCCCCTTAACGATCATCTTCTCCATGAAATTTTCTATAGAAGGGATATAGTCATGATATACACTCATATGCTGTTCCTTGTTATATATCACATTGGCATAGAGGTATGACAGCTCCTCGTCAGTAAGTGTATTTTTATAGTTAAAATACCTGAGAATAGGCTGCGGTATAACCCCATACTGCTTCTTGTCCACGCTTTTAATAAAACATTCATTCAGTCCGACAAACTTCAAACCTGCCTCAGCTGCAGCTTTATAATATTTGTGATATATGTTATCACACATCTTATTTTTAATCAGAATTTCACATAATGTCTCAAGAGTATGTATGTCTTTACGCACGGCATATATACTCTCCAGCATCTTAAATGCATGTATATCAAATTCCTTCAGCCTTGATACGGTCTTTACAAATTCAACGATTACATCCTCTGATACAAACTCATTTCGCATGCCCCATCTGATTGCAGATATCTCAAGCGGTGCTATTTTCTTCATCATCAGCGGCTGCTTATTGAACATATCGCAAATTTCAAAATAAATAACGGGGCTGTTTACACCTTCGTTATATAGCTTCTGAATATCCTCATAGAGAATCCATTTGTCCTCTGTATAATTATAATCTACAAACAGCAGCAGCCAGAAATAAAACAGTTTATTATTCCCCTTGTTAAACTTCTGTCTGACAAGTCTGGCTGTATCTTCTATCATATGTCTTTCCTTGCCAAGCAGGGATTTCAGATAGCTGTAATAGCACTGTGCCATATCGTCCATCTCTTCAAAATCCGTATCTGCATCAATACGCACAAACTCCTGTGTCACATATTCCGTTCTGCCGTCCAATATATACATATGTAACATGCCGAGCCTGTACATATTATCCTCGGGCTTATACCGAATCAAAACCTCAAGCGTAGCCCGCGTCTTCTCAGTATACTCCGCCAGACTGATTTTATCCGTTCTGAAATCTATATATGCTCGAAGAAGCTCATCGTTGCTCTTCTTTATCATAAAATTATTGTGTCTGCTTTTTGGTGTAGCCTTCACGGCTTCCGGTCTTAATATGGTTACCTTAACCTTTATCATCTGATAAGAATTCCAGAAACATATATAACCCGTATTGCTCCCTTCAGGAATCTTCTGCGGGTCGATAAGGAAGTCCAAATCAAACATATTCCCCTGAAAATCCTGTCCGCTTATCCTGCTTTTCTCAGGAATGAGGAAATCGCAGTCGGAAGTTATCTTAGTGTGTGTATATCCCCATGTATTCTTGTTGATGGAAATCGTTGCCCTGACAAGCTCAGTCGGCATCTCTATCAGTATTTCCTTCTGTGCTGCAGTAAGGGTAAGAACTCTTTTCTTATGTGTATAGACAAGAAATTCCTCCATTGCCTGATTGATAGAAAGTGATAAATTCAGCGTATCGTAAACACGTTTAAGATTTTCATCATCGCCGATAAAGGTTCTGACAAATTCCTCACTACCGAATATTCTGATGGCAAGCTCCCAGTTCTCCTCTGCAAGTGCTGCAAACTGGAACAAATCTTCCACCTTTTTATCTTCTACTTCAATATATGGAGAGACTATGGATATATGATATGGAATTCTAAACTCACCGCCATCTGTTATGATATTGATGTTCCCTTTAAAAGACTTTCCTCTTTCAAGCCCTCTCGCATCAAAGGAATAATTTACTGTATTCCGCTTTCCTACAAATGTATGGCTGTCAAAGTCAATCAGATATCTGCTGTCATAGACCATGAGCTTAATCGGTCTGTCATTTGCAGACGTCACCTTAAAAGCCCCCTGATACATTGTTCCTGACTCAATATTCAGTTCCAGCTTACTGATTGATATGCTTACCTCGGGACGGTCCACATTAAATTCTCCCTTGGCATACTGCTCTACTATTCCCCTCATAGTTAATTTCTCCCAAAAAACAAGTATTAGTCTTGTATTTAAACTTTACAATCGGTATAATCATACTAAAAGACGTATATTCTGATTATAACAAAATATTACTTTTTTTGAAACATTATATAATGAAAAAGAGGGATTTTTTTATGGAAAAAGCAAATGTTACTCTGTCAACCGATAATCTCATAGCCCAGGTTGAGACTGTCAGATTCGATTTAAACATGAATCCACTGGGTATTCCGGCGTCAGTTACCAAAGCTGTTGCCAATCATACAGCACAGCTAATCAATTATCCTGACCCCACATACAAAAGACTTAAGGAAAGCATATCCGACTATAGCGGGGCAAATATTGACAACATCATTGTAGGCAGCAGCTCCTATGAACTGATTAAGCTGCTTATTGAATTCAACACACCTAAGAAAGCGCTGCTTATCACGCCCGGTTCACAAGGCTATGAAAATCTGCTGAAACTAAACGGGTGTGAAATAATCCATTACAACACAAAAGAGGAGGAGGATTTTGTCCTTGATATTGCAGATTTTATTTCAACCTTGAATGAGGAATTGGATATGGTATTTATATCAAATCCGAACGGAATTACATCCTCTGTCATCGACAGAGAATCCATGGAATTCATTGTAAAGGTATGCAAAGGCAACGACATATTCCTTGTAATCGACGAAGAATACATGGAATTTGTCAAGGATAAGGAGGACTGTACTTCCATTCCACTGACTGCGGAATATGACAATATCGCCGTACTGCGAAATACTACAAAATTCTTCGCAGTACCGGGACTTAGGCTTTCCTATGTCATTGCATCCAATACAGTCTTTCAGAAAACGCTTGAAATTGCAGGATTTCCATATCCCATCAATCAGTTGGCTGAAGTTGCCGGAATCGACATGTTTAAGGATGCTTCTTATATAAGCGAATCAAATTCCGTAATCAATACAGAACGAAACCTTGTATATGCTGCTCTTGCAGGACATAAAACCATCAAGCTCTATAAACCTGCGGCGAATTTTATACTTGTCAAGCTGCTTAAGGATGATATAACTGCTCAGGATGTAGCAGACTATCTGGTACACAAGGGCTTATACATACGAAACTGCACAGACATTCACGGGTTAAGCAATAAATATATCCGATTCTGCTTTATGAACCCAAAACAAAATGATTTACTTGTAAATACACTGCTTGAAATTGTATAATAAAAATATAAAAAGACAAAAGGAGAATTAAAAATGAATAACGAATCAATCAAGCTTACTTCCTCATACAACAATTCGCTGAATATTAAGGTGGTAAACGGTCACTTTGCGACAAACCATTCTCATATCAACCAATATATTGATATGACAACCCTGAAGGTAAGACGTAGAATGGCTCGTGCCGCTGCACGTTCCATGGCTACCGAATATATTTCATCTACAATCGTAGATACTATCATCTGTATGGACGGAACAGAAGTAATCGGTGCCTATCTTGCAGATGCCCTCACCGAAAACGGTATCATATCCATGAACCAGCACCAGACCATCTACATCGTAACACCTGAGGTCCATTCATCAGGTCAGCTGATATTCAGGGATAATCTCCAGCCTATGATAAAGGACAAGAATGTTCTTCTGCTCCTTGCATCCGCAACAACAGGAAAGACGATTAAGAAGAGCCTTGAGTGTATTGAATACTATGGTGGAATTATCTCAGGAATTTCAGCTATTTTCTCAGCTACACCAAAGGTAGACGGACATACGGTTCATACACTTTTTGATACGAAGGATTTGCCTGACTACCAGACATATCCACATGATAAATGCCCGATGTGCAAGGCAGGTCAAAAGATAGAAGCGATTGTCAACAGCTATGGGTATTCGGTGTTATAAAGGAAATACAAGGATTATTCAGGGAAGGGCGAATGAATCATGAAGGAAAAAATCATGATTGTTGATGACGAAAAGGAAATTGCAGATTTGGTTGAGGTTTATCTTCAAAATGATGGCTATGAGGTTTATAAATACTACAATGCCACAGATGCTCTTCAATGTGTGGCACATGAAGAATTGAATCTTGCCATATTGGATGTAATGCTGCCTGATATGGATGGCTTTGCCTTATGCCAGCATATTCGTCAGAAGCACTTTTATCCTATCATCATGCTGACTGCCCGAGTAGAGGACATGGACAAAATTACCGGACTGACACTGGGTGCAGACGATTATATAACCAAACCCTTCAATCCGCTTGAATTACTTGCCCGAGTAAAAACACAGCTACGTCGTTATATAAGGTATAACAATGCCGATACAGCAGCGGCAGTCCAAGAAACCGATGAGTATAATATCAGAGGGCTTTATATATCAAAAAGCAGCCACAAATGCACCATTAACAGCAAAGAGCTTTCACTTACTCCCATCGAATTTTCGATTCTCTGGTATCTGTGTGAGCATCGGGGAAATGTCGTCTCCTCAGAAGAGCTGTTTGAAGCCGTATGGGGCGAAAAATATTTTGATAATAACAATACCGTTATGGCTCATATTGCCCGTCTTCGTGAGAAAATGCACGAACCGGCACGGAAGCCAAAGTATATAAAAGCTGTATGGGGAGTTGGATACACCATTGAATAATAAAAAATTAAAAAGGCAGTATACCCAGATATCCCGCCGTATATATACACAATATATATTGTCCGTTTTTGGTGTATTGTTTGTCTTACTTGCAATATTCTTCCTTGGATGGTTTATATGCTCTCAATTTACATGGTATGAAAATGACCCGTTATATTACAGGCTTAAGATACTTCAATCGTTAGCACCATTTGTCATTGTAGTAGTTGTAATCATATGCATGTTACTTTTTGCAACAAAGTCAATTAAAAAGCCGCTTCGATATCTGGATGACCTTATTGATGCTGCAAAAAGCCTTTCAAATCCCAGTAAAGCTCCTATCAGGCTTCCTGCAGAGCTTAGGGATGCTGAAAACGAGCTGAACCTTGCGAGAGAACAATCACTTCGAAATATAAGCCTTGCCAAAGAGGCTGAACAGAGAAAAAATGATTTGGTTGTTTATTTGGCACACGACTTAAAAACACCGCTCACCAGTGTCATCGGATATCTTACGCTGCTTCAGGATGAACCTCAGATATCTCCTGAGCTTCGTGCCAAATATACAGGCATTGCGCTTGACAAAGCAGAGCGTCTTGAGGAGCTTATCAATGAGTTCTTTGACATTACACGTTTTAGTCTTACGGCTCTGACCTTAAGTCCGGAACGGACAAGCTTAAGCCGTATGCTTGAGCAAATTACAAGTGAGTTCTATCCGATTCTGATAGAAAAGGAGCTGAAATGGCACACTGAAATCAGTCCGAACGTAGATATCTTATGTGACAGAGATAAGCTGGAGCGTGTATTTGATAATTTGATTCGAAATGCAGTGAATTACAGCTATCCTGCAACAGATATAACCCTTAAAATGGAGCCTTCCGAAGAGAATATCAAGATTATTGTCAGTAACCACGGAAAAACAATATCTCCTGACAACTTAAAACGTATATTTGAACAATTTTTCAGGCTTGATTCTTCCCGTTCCTCATCTACAGGCGGTTCAGGACTGGGGCTTGCGATATCAAAGGAAATCGTAGAGCTGCACGGAGGTCAGATTATGGCAGAAAGTGAAAACGAAAGCATTACCTTTACAGTAATACTTCCCTCGGGATTATAGCAAATATCATACTGTCATCGTCAAGCGTCATAAAATCGTAAGAAATGAAATATAAAATTGCAAGTATTTGTTAATGTAATACGCAAAAATAGAGCACCTTGTTTTGATACACTTCAAGTATGATCAGTATCAAAGCAAGGTGCTTTTTATTACAGAAGATTACCAGCTTATTTTTGCAAAGAGTGCAATCGGGATACAATTCCAAAGCAATCTTCTATATCACAAAATTTATGCACATACGAGGAGTGTTTACCAATGAACAATACAAAAAAACCGAACATTGCAATTTTATTTGGCGGATGTTCCCCTGAGTACAAAGTATCACTCAGCTCCGCTTCCACCGTTATCCGTAATCTGAACAGGGAGAAATATAATCCCATTTTAATAGGGATATCAAAAGAGGGAGACTGGTTCTACTATACCGGTTCTGTAGATGATATCCAAAACGATACATGGCAAAACAGCAAATACTGCACCCCCTCCGTCATATCTCCAAATCGCAGCCTGCATCAACTTTTAATATTGAAAAACAGAAATATTGAAACCATACGGCTTGATGCAGCCCTTCCTATTCTTCATGGCAGTAACGGTGAAGACGGAACGGTTCAGGGTGTTCTGACACTTGCAGCGATTCCAATTATAGGATGTGGCATTCTCGCATCATCACTTTGCATGGACAAGGATAGGGCTCACAAAATGGCAAGTCTTGCAAATATCCGTGTACCAAAGGCATTGGTTGTTACCTTACGTTCTGATATGCATCATGCTTACAGCTTTGCAAAAAAAGTAGGATATCCTATATATGTAAAGCCATTAAAGGCAGGCTCTTCCTATGGAATCAGTAAAATAGAAACCGAAAAAGAGCTTTTACCGGCGATTTCAAATGCTCTTAAATATGACAACGAAGTAATCCTTGAAGAAAATATCGAAGGCTTTGAAGTCGGCTGTGCCGTGCTTGGCCATGAAGAATTAATTACAGGCGAAATCGATGAAATCGAGCTGTCGGACGGGTTCTTCGACTACACTGAAAAGTACACTCTAAAAACATCCGCCATTCATGTGCCTGCAAGAATCAATACGGAGAAGCAAAACGAAATCAAAGAAACTGCAAAATGCATTTACAAGATTCTCGGCTGCTCTGGTTTTGCCAGAGTTGACATGTTCCTCACCCCTGACGGCGAAATTGTATTCAATGAGGTAAATACAATTCCAGGATTTACGGAGCATAGCAGATATCCGGGCATGATGAAAGCGGCAGGCTTATCATTTACAGAGGTACTGGAGAAAATCATAGAACAGGCAGTGACGGCATGAAAACATTAACACTTACAACGAAGCAGCTTCATTTGGGAAATCTTATTCTGGTATCGAACAGCCTGAATCATTATATAGCTGTATCCGTACTGTCCCTTCTATTTGCCTTACTATTGTCATTTGCCAAGAGAATATTTCATCAATTTATCAAGCTAAATGACCTTGGTAACATGTATATATGCGGCAGGCTGCATACATTGGACAAACCGTATATTGCTAATAGAGCTCGTATTGAAAAGCATGGCAGAATATTAAAAGACCGTGCATGGATAGAACTTAGTAGAACCGCACTTAAACAAAATGTCCGTTTTCTTCAGGCAAAACTTCCTGACGGCGCCACCCTTATGCCTGCCGTCAAGGCAGATGCATACGGACACGGTGCCGTTCCTATATCAAGAGAGCTTAACCGCCTTGGTATAAAACACTTCTGCGTTGCCTGTGTCAAAGAAGGTATAACACTTCGACATGCCGGTATAAAAGGGGAAATTCTTGTTCTCGGCTACACTCATCCGGATGCATTTCCCCTTTTGGCAAAATATAAACTGACACAGACCGTTGTGGACTATGACTATGCACAAAAGCTTGCTGATTACGGAAAAAGGCTTCATGTCCATATTGGAATTGATACGGGTATGCACCGGCTGGGAACACGAAGTGAAAATATAAATGATATTATCAACATTTTTGATATGCAAAATCTTCAAATAGATGGCATATTTACTCATTTGTCCGTCTCCGACTCTCTTCTTCCAAAGGCAAAAGTCTTTACAAAAACACAAGCTGAATGCTTTTATGAAGTAATAGACAAAATCAAAAATGACGGATATAAAGTGCCCAAGGTCCATCTTCAAGCCAGCTATGGTTTGCTGAACTATCCTGAACTTGGTGGTGATTATGCAAGAGTTGGTATCGCAATTTACGGTGTCCTCAGCACAAAGGAAGACACCGAAAAATATGCTGATGCGCTTGTACCTGTCCTATCTCTAAAGGCCAGAGTCGCTTCTGTACGCACTCTACAGAAAAACGAAAGCGCAGGATATGGCATGGCATTTACGGCAACCCATGATACCAAAATAGCGGCTCTTACTATCGGCTATGCAGATGGACTTCCCCGTGGTCTTTCCAACAGCGTAGGCTCCGTTCTAATAAATGGTTATGAGGCAAAAATCGTAGGTCGTATATGTATGGACCAGACCCTTGTAGATGTAACCCATATCCCTTATATCGAATCCGGTGACATTGCTACCATAATAGGTACATCCGGAAATCTGACAATTAGTGCCGCCGATATTGCAAATAAAACAGATTCCATAACAAACGAATTTCTATCACGCCTTGGGAAAAGACTGGAACGATTCTGGAAATAAATGCTTACAGCTCCATACTATTTTCATCGTCCGATGCATCTTCACTACTGTCCGGTATGCTGTCTGGCTGCATATAGCTGTCTTCTCGTCCGCCATCGGTTGGTTTGTCGCCATTACCGTCCTTTCCGACACCGGGCTGCATGTCTTCGTTACCGTCCGGTGCTCCATCAAACGGCATGTCTCCGTTACCGCCTTTTCCACCAGGCTGCATGTCTCCACCGCCTCCCATTCCGGTGTCTGAGCCGTAGACCAGACTGTCCATGGTAATCTCCGTGGTATAGCTGCCAGCTGACAACGTGTATGCCAAACCTTGTATAATTTCAGGGCAGCTTATAATGACACAGTTATAGGCCTTAGCTGCCTGACATGACACCAGTTCATTCCCACTGCTATCGCTAAGAGAAACCGTACTGCCCGCTTCTTCTGAGTCTGTAATAACCATCATTACTCCCTGCGTAGAAGATGTACCGAAATTCTGAGCCATTCCGGAATCCCCCAATGCCCAAAAAATTCCGCCACTTATAACAGCTTCTCCGCTATAATCCAAAGCTCCGTTTCCGCCATTTGTTGGACCATACACATAGGTCTCTCCGCCGCCTACATATAAATCCCCATTTGAATCAATACCATCACCTGATGCATTAATACATAATGTTCCTCCGGAAATTTTGATATACGCACCTTCTGTGACTGCAAATATATCATTACCTCGTCCACCGAAACCACTGCTGTCATTTCCGCCGGCTGCATTCAAGCCGTCATCACTGGCTGTGAGTACAATATCACCGCCATCAATATCAATGCTTAATCCTTCGATGCCTTCATAACTTTGCGTAATGATAATCGTTCCGTCAGAAATTACTACTGCGGAATCGGCATGAATACCATCATCACCAGATGCAATTTCAAAAGTACCACCATTTATTGTCAGATTTCCATTTGAATGAAAGCTGTCATCCGCAGAATCAATAGTGAACGAACCATCGTTTATAATCAAATCCACCGTCGCCTTAATACCCTTTGTACTGGTAGTATTATCCGCATCGGAAGATGCATCCTGTCCCGTTGTTTCAAATTCAAATTTCTGCATATTGTTCTGACTTGATACGGTTCCACTGCCTCCGCCGGTTTCTATCGTATAGGTGCCCGCCTCGACCAGCAGATAGCTTTCTGCACTCATTCCGTCACCCTCTGATGTAATCTGAAAGGTTCCACCTGCTATATAAAGGAATCCCAAATCAGCATCATCTGCATTTTCCGCATGAATGCCGTCTTTTCCAGAATTGATTGTATATGTGCCATTTGCAATCCGCACACTGTCTTTCCCTGAAAGTCCATGTGATGCAGCGGTAATTTCATAGGTTCCACTAGTCAACACCAAATCATCCTTGGATACAATTCCATGACCTGCAACAGCGTTTATTGTCAATAATCCTGAACCGTTCAGGGTCAAATCAGATTTGGAAAATATAACCGCATCAATATTATTATCATCTATGGAAACATATTCTCCACCATTTGTAAGTGTATTTTCCGAACCTGCTGCCGTAGTGACAAAGACCTTATCCGCTGATAAAACATATATCGCAGCCGAATCAGAACTGGTTATATCAACTCCATTTAAAACAAGCTGTACCTTCTCTGTATCATCAGTATCCACAATAACCATTCCGTCATCCAGCGTACCGGAAAGAATATAAGTACCTTCCTCTGAAATCGTAATGACTCCATCCGAAATATTTACGGAGTCAGAAGTACATGCCGCACTGTCACCTGAAAGCGTAATCACAGTACCTGCTTCTTCGTCATAACCAATCTCCAAATCCCTGTCTGTAAACATATCTGATATATCAATGTCAGTCTTCGTATCCGAAACATTCTTTGTCTCCGAAATTCCTGTGCCGGCTGTTCCCTCTGCATCCTGGCTGCTGTTGCTGCATCCTGATAACAGTACCGTTCCAAGTATTAGCAGAGAACATATTTTTCGTAACGTCCCTTTTCGTGCCTTCATTTTATCAGCCTCCTTTATAGTTCAGCTATGGTTGTCTCCTGCCTGGAAATGCTAATCTCAAGATTTCCATTCCTGCAACGGAGCTTATCTATCATATCCTTTTCTATCTCTTTCTTACGCAGTTTCAAATTATAAGTAAGTTTGAACAGGCTTCCCATATTAGTCGTTTTAACCTGTATCAATTCATACTCGGAAGCACATTCCTGCAAAATTTCATCAAAGACTTCCGTATAGTCTAAATCCTCTGGAATCGTAATATGTAGCGTTTTATATAATGCCGTGGCTTTTCTGCTGCCAAAATTCACATGACTGTACAGCACGCTTACAATTCCAAGAACGACTGCAAAAAGGAAGGCATATCCCAAATAACCCATTCCTACTATCAGACCCGTTCCCATAGCCATAAAGATTGCACCTATTTCTTTTGCCGAACCCGGTACGGAACGAAATCGTATTAAACTGAATGCTCCAGCCACGGCAACACCAGCGCCAACATTCCCGTTAACCATCATAATCACTACACATACGATTGCAGGCAGTATTGCCAGGGTTGCTACAAAGCTCTTCGTATATCTGGTTTTATACATATAAGCAACAGATAAAAGCAGCCCTATTACAAGTGCACAGCCTATACACAGTAAAAAATCAGATACAGAAATGGTTTTCATGGCATCAGAATCAAATATTCCTTTAAATAAATTATTAAGCATAACAAAGTCCTCCTTTTGTTCCGGCATCCATCATGTCTTGATATGCCGAACCGTATTTTGAAAATGAAGTTTTAAACAGCCGCTGCTCCGTCAGGGTATGACTCATCCAAAGCGGAATCCCTCCTGAGGTCTTAATTTCCATCAATGAATAATTCTCGCCCAATAGAGCATTACCGTATACTTCATCACCAAGTGAGAGATGATTTTCTCTATAAAGTATATTTTCATCAAAGGTAACCCGGAAGTCACTTCCGTCCAATGAATAATAAGCCTCTCTTTCATAGGAAAGAAACACGGTAGGATTCAGATTTTCATAGTATTTTCGGAAATATTCAATTTCATCTCCGATTTGTGAATGAATCGGCAAAGGCTTGTCATTAAGAAAACTGTCCATTACCTGCGCCTCCGGCAGAACAAGTCTGCGTTTATATACTACAGAATTATATTTCTTTTTCAGTTCCACAAAAACGGAATCTTCCGGCCCTGCCTGCTGATAGCTGCGTATGCGAAGCTTCTCTTTATAGACAGGCTTCTCCATGGAATGACGAATCAACATAAAATTATCAGTATCAAAATACACATTACGTATGGTCGTGCGCCCATATTCATCTAACTCCATATATGGAGCCATGGCATGTAATACAAGCTCTTTTTCCTGTTTTGTCAGCAAATATTTTAATTCGTATCGTTTAAATGTCATTTGATATGCCATAACTACTTCTCCTATCCATAACCTTTTTTTGATCTATTCCATAAGATTTCCTATCAGCTCAATCACTCTGGATATCGGAATTGCATATCCCATTCCTTCAACCTCTGTAGAAGAAAGCTTTGCGGTATTAATTCCGATTAATTCTCCATCCATATTCAAAAGCGCACCGCCACTGTTGCCAGGATTTATGGCCGCATCAGTCTGTATATATGTGGCTGAAGAAGAATCGCCGCTGATTGTCCGGTTGACAGCACTTACAACCCCCGTTGTAATGGACTGTCCGTATCCTAATGCGTTACCGATTGCGACAACCTGTTCTCCAACTGTCAACTCATCAGAATCCCCGATTGCAACAACGGAAATCTGGGAAATGGTATCATCAGAAAGGTCTGCGACAGAAACCTTGATTACTGCTAAATCATTTTCTTCATCGTATCCGCATAACCTGGCTTCATAGGTTTCATCATCGACAAACGTAACTGACAGCGTCGTTGCAGATTCTACCACATGATAATTTGTTACCATATACAGTTCAGAACTGCTTTGGTAAATAATAATTCCTGAACCGCAGCTGACAGTTTCCTCAGTCTGTACAGGGCCGCGGCTGTTTCTTCCGAACCTTCCAAAATAATTGTTTACCTCCTGAACCGAAATATTGGTAACAGACACAACTGACGGAAGTCCCAACGCTGCAATATCCGATACATCCATATTTTGGTTGATGCTTTCAGAACCTGACATATAAGAAACAGGTGTTGCTGTCCAATTATCAGCATCACTTTGTTCCGCCTCATATAGATTTGAATTTTCCAATATTCTGTTTACCCCGTAAAACGCGCCTCCTGCAACTCCGCCAAAGAGCGATGCACTTAATGTCAATGCAATAATCTTTTTAAACAGACTGTTTTTTCTGCTTTTTCTTTTGAAGGTTCCTGCATTATTCTGCTGTGTATAGCTGTACATTCCATTCTGATACATATTTTCGTTATTATTTCTATCCATAAAATTGGCTCCTTTCAACTATATCAAGATGAGGTGTTTCTTCATCTCTGTGTTATTCTGATGGAAACAGTATATTATGCAAGCCTTAATTGAACTTAAGGGAGAACCTTAATTGAACTTTAAATTTATAATTTATTGATGTAAAAATAATTTACAATAATTCTATTAAGCAGGAAAAACTACCGTAACCAGCAGGGATTTTTCATCTTCCGTAGTTGCAGAAATCTTACCTTTATGTGCACTGACGATAGCTGATGCTATGGAAAGTCCAAGACCATACCCTCCTGTCTGAGAATTACGAGATTTATCCGTTCTGTAAAATCTGTCAAATAAATACTTCAAATTCTCTTGGGAAATATATTCTGTCGTATTCAATACAGACAGGCAGATTAGATTTTTTTGTTTTTCCAATGTCAGAGAAATCCTGCCATATGGCTCTGCATATTTTATGGCATTGTCCAAAAGAATATGAACCAAACGCCCTATTGCCTTTTCATCCCCACGCATGGAAATCATCGGCTGGATTTTGCCCGTAAGTGTTTTTTGCTGTGTTTTTGCCAACGCCTGAAATGTTCCCACACTATCCTCTGCCATATCCGACAGTGAAAAATCAATCATTTGTGTCCGTGGCTGTTCTTCCTCCATGCGGGCAAGAAGTATCAGACTGTTCGTAAGCTCAGCCAGTCTCTTTGTCTGGCTCTTAATATCCCCCAGCCATTCATTCTCCCCATAATCCATCTCTAAAATTTCTGCATCGGCATCTATAATCGTTAAAGGGGTTTTCAGTTCATGTCCTGCATCTGTAATAAATCTTTTCTGCTTCTCATAATTTTCTGAAAACGGTTTTATAATACGTCTTGATAAAAATATTATTAAGATAAATACACCCAATATACCAGCTGCCGATACCCCCATGCTGGCAAACACAAATGTCTTAAAAATATCAAGACTTCGGCCACAATCTAAAAATATAACCTGTGTCTCCGCGCCATAGGAACTAACCCTATAGCGGTAATTTTCGATAAATCCGTAATCCCGTTCCTTTTCCAAAACTTCCTGCGTATATTCTATGGCTGTTGAGGTATCTACGGCTGCAATTTTTCCCGTGTTTACAGATGCTATCCCTCCATTGCTTACAGACACAAAAAAATACCGTGATTCATAACTCAACTCCGGCGACCGCATCTTTGAATTCCACTCTGGAAAAAAGCCTTTGTTTTCAGCTAAAATACTAAGTGTATTGTCGGCATCTGAGATAACCTTACGGTAATTCAATATACAAATTGAACCTATGGTGATGCATAAAACGATAAGAAGGGAGACCATGGAAACAATAATAAACTTTATACGAAGTTTTTTAATCATTGCGAATCCTCCAAAGAATACCCTACATTTCTGGTTGCTTTAATCTGTATATTTGCGTTAAGAGCTGTCAGCTTTTTTCTAAGATAAGAAATGTACACCCATACCACATTGAGTTCTGCTTCACTGTCATATCCCCATATTTTCTCCATAAAGCGTTCTGTTGGAATTACATTACGAGGATGCATCATCAACATTTCCATCATCTGAAATTCTTTATTAGCAAGACGGAAGCTGTCAGTGGACGTGGAAAGCTCAAAGGTAGCCCTATCCAATGTCACATTTCCCACCTGAAGCTGAGAATTACTCTGGGCAGTCTGAGTCCGGGTCATTGCACGGATTCGCGCCAACAACTCCCGTGAATTAAACGGCTTCGTCAGATAATCATTTGCACCGGCATCCAGCCCCAGAACCTTATCATCCACTTCGGATTTTGCAGTCAGCATCAGAATTGGAATCAGATTTCCCTTTTTTCGCACCTCTTTTAAAACAGTTATCCCATCTACCTTTGGCATCATAATATCCAAAATTAAACCGTCATAATTACCATTTTCCAAATACTCCAAGGCTGCCTGTCCGTCATAAACTGCATCTACGGAATAATTATTTCTTTCTAATATTGCTACCAAAGCCTTTGAAAGTGACTTTTCATCTTCTGCCAATAATAATCTCATGCCTATACCTCCTAGTATAATAATGGTGTAGTCAAACAAGACTACTCAGTTAATAAGTT
>CAZATW010000028.1:0-34143 GCA_964488185.1 uncultured Coprococcus sp.
TATAGAAACTTATTAACTGAGTAGTCTTGTTTGACTACACCATTATTATACTAGGTGGAATTCAATGATGTAAGGCTCACATACTATATGGTATCGGATGATAACGGCGGATATCAATACATACCGGCATGGGTGTTTTTACAATATGACGAGCTTCAGGATTTTGATGTATCAGAAACGCCAATGCAGATTGTCGTGATGAATGCAATGGATGGAACGATAATAGACATCATAGAGGAAATGAAAAAAATGGAATGTTATCTTGATATATGACAATGGATAAGGGAAATCGTTAAATGGCTTACAGGGGGATTTAAAGTATGATACAATTAGTAAATGTAAACAAGGTTTATAAGACAAAAAACATTGAAACAGTAGCCTTGAAAAATGTGTCGCTGGAAATTGAGGACGGAAGCTTTATTGCAGTAATGGGAACATCGGGAAGTGGTAAATCAACGCTGTTAAATATTATAGGCTGTATGGATAAGCCGACCTCGGGAGAATATTATTTGAATGAGGATGCCATACATAATGTGTCAGAAGGCAGGCTTCATGATATAAGAAAAAGTGAGATAAGCTTTGTTTTCCAGAATTTTGCGCTGATGAACCAATATACTGTATATGAGAATGTGGAGCTTCCACTTAAGATTAAAAATATTCCTGCAAGAAAGCGAAAACGGATTGTAATTGAAGCTCTTGAGGCAGTCGGAATAAAAGAAGTAGCTTCTAAATGTCCAAATGAAATATCAGGAGGACAGCAGCAAAGATGTGCCATAGCCCGAGCTATAGCTTCAGGAAATAATATTATATTGGCAGATGAACCGACTGGAGCACTTGACGCAAAAACAGGAAAGGAAATTATGGAGATGTTTAGGCAGCTCCATGAAATGGGAAAAACAATTATAATGGTAACCCATGATAAGGATATAGCAGGTTATGCGGAGCAGATTATTAATATAGAGGATGGGGAAATCGTATAACCTATGAAAAAATAGGATAGTATATAGAATATTAAAACGATATTGACAAACCTTCTTTGTCCTACTAAAATTCTAGGATAAAGGAGGCGAGTGACATGACAAGAGATGAAGCATGGAAGCTGTTGACGGAATATAATAAAGAGGAGTTCCATTTGGAACATGCACAAATCGTTGAGCAAACAATGATGTACTTTGCCGAGAAGCTGGGATACGGTGATGAAAAGGAATTTTGGGGAATCGTGGGATTGCTGCATGATTTGGACTTTGAAATGTATCCGGAGCAGCATTGTATAAAGGAACAGGAGATTATGCGCAAGGCCGGTGTCGATGAAAGAATCATCCATGCAACAGCCAGTCACGGATATGCAATTACAGTCGATATAAAGCCTGAACATGAGATGGAAAAGGTACTGTATGCGGTAGATGAGCTGACCGGTCTGATAGGGGCGGTTGTTCTGATGCGTCCGTCAAAGAGTGTGCAGGATTTGGAGCTTAAATCCGTGAAAAAGAAATATAAGAGCAAGGGATTTGCAGCAGGCTGCTCCAGAGAAGTGATAGAGCGTGGTGCCCAAATGCTGGGGTGGACACTGGATGAGCTTATTATCCGTACGATTGATGCGATGAGAACCTTTCGGTATTAGATGAAAAAAAAGCATCCCGAATGTATAACATTGAATCGCTTTACCTGATTGACAGGGGCGTTTCATATTTGTTTCCATTCGGGATGCTTTTCTATTTGATGTCACTTCTGTTTTTGATTATTATTTTTAATTATTATTGCTATTTCTCGCCGCTCTGTAACGAAGCGTATGGTCGAGAATTTTTTTTCTGATACGGAAGCTCTTAGGTGTAATCTCAAGAAGCTCGTCTGTATCAATAAAGTCAAGTGCCTGCTCCAGACTGAGCTGTCTTGGCGGTGATAATTTAAGCGCATCATCAGAACCGGAAGCACGCGTATTGGTAAGCTGCTTTTTCTTGCAGACATTTACCTCGATATCCTCGGCACGAGGATTTTCTCCGACAACCATTCCTGCATAGACAGGTTCACCGGCACCGATAAACAGGGTTCCTCTTTCCTGAGCATTGAACAAGCCATAGGTAATGGATGTACCTGTTTCAAATGCGATAAGAGAGCCTTTCTGCCGATAGCTCATATCACCCTTGTATGGTTGATATCCGTCGAATATTGTATTGATAATACCATTTCCTTTGGTAGCGGTCATAAAGTCACCACGGAAACCGATAAGACCACGGGATGGAACCGAAAACTCCAGCTTGGTTGTACCGTTTCCTGTTGGAGCCATGCCCTGAAGCTCGCCCTTTCTTAAGTTGAGCATATTAATTACCGTTCCTGAAAACTCATCAGGTACATCGATGTAGGCAACCTCAAACGGCTCAAGCTTTTTGCCGCGTTCATCCTCCTTGTAAATGACCTCTGCCTTGCTGACTGCAAATTCGTAGCCTTCACGTCTCATATTTTCAATCAGAACCGAGAGATGAAGCTCACCACGACCTGATACCTTAAATGCCTCTGTCGTATCGGTTTCCTCTACACGAAGGCTGACGTCCGTATTTAATTCCCGGAATAATCTGTCACGCAGATGTCTTGAAGTGACAAATTTTCCTTCTTTACCCGCAAGAGGGGAGTCATTTACCATGAATGTCATTGCAATGGTAGGCTCTGAAATCTTCTGGAACGGGATAGGGTCAGGGTTCTCAGGAGAGCAAAGTGTGTCACCGATTTGCACATCCGTAATACCGGATACGGCAACGATAGAGCCAATCCTTGCTTCGTGGACTTCAATCTTGTTAAGTCCTTCATATTCAAATAATTTGCCGATTTTAACCTTAACATGCTTGTCCGGGTCATGCTCATTTACAATAACCAAATCCTCGTTTACCTTGAGAACACCGTTATCAACCTTGCCGACACCGATACGGCCTACATATTCGTTGTAGTCAATCGTGCTGACAAGCATCTGGACACCGGCATCAGGATCCCCCTCCGGAGCAGGAATATAGTCTATAATGGTATCAAAAAGTGGTTTCATATCTGTACCCGCTTCATCGGATGAGAGAGAAGCTACACCTGCTTTTGCAGAGGCAAATACGAATGGACAGTCAAGCTGTTCGTCGTTGGCATCCAGCTCTATAAGAAGCTCAAGCACTTCATCTACGACCGCATCCGGTCTTGCTTCAGGACGGTCACATTTGTTGATACAGACAATAACTGAAAGGTTTAATTCCAGGGCCTTCTTAAGAACGAATTTGGTCTGAGGCATGGAACCTTCAAATGCATCAACGACAAGGATAACGCCATTTACCATCTTTAATACCCGTTCAACCTCACCGCCGAAGTCGGCATGTCCCGGTGTATCAATAATGTTGATTTTTGTGTTGCCGTAGGTTACTGCCGTGTTTTTGGAGAGAATTGTGATTCCCCTTTCACGCTCAATATCATTTGAGTCCATGACACGCTCGGCAACTTCCTGATTGTCACGAAAAACACCACTTTGCTTTAAAAGCTCATCTACAAGTGTTGTTTTACCGTGGTCGACGTGGGCGATGATTGCCACGTTTCTGATATCATCTCTGGTAATTTTCATTTCATTCACTCTTTCCTTAAATTGGCTTTTTACAACGAAAACTATTCTAGCACAGCAGAGCAGGGATTTTCAATGATTAGAATAACCAAAATTACGAGGATTATTTCGTATTTTGAGGGAAATATGTAGGAAGAGAACAGAAAGATGTAAATCTATATTGCTAAAAGGAACAATTTGAAGTATTTTTAATAATGGATATTATGGTTTGAAAAAATGTTGACTTGAAATCGTTTTATTACATAAAATAGATGATACAAATATAAAAATGGAATGAAGGAAGCATCGTGGATAATATGATTATAAAAGATATACATAATTTTAACGAAAAACAATTAGAAGAGCTATTATCCAGTCCGATGTGTATAACAGATTTGTGGACGTAGATTGTGCGGATAAAGGATGTTTCATTGAAAAAAGACTTTAAAAAGGATATAGAATATGAACCCATTAAATCCTGACAACAAGGAACAGATTGAATCCCTTGCAGACAAGCTGCTCAGGCTGGCAAGAGATACGATTACAGTTCGCTTTCGCTTTTTTGATACGGCGATAGCAAGAATAAAAATTGAATATCGATATGGAATCGGCGGTATTTCTTCAAATGGCAATCTTATTTATATTGACCCCGCCTATCTGCTGAAAACATATATGAACGAGCCCGGCATAGCAGTCAGAATCTATATGCATGTGCTGCTTCATCTTGTATTTATGCATCAGCTTCAATATGATAAGCTGGATGAAGCGTCATGGAATATGGCAGCGGATATTGCTGTGGAAAATATCATTTTGGAGATGGATTTTCCCGCTGCTTCTTTGTCCCGGGATATTGAGGAGAAAGATCAGCTGATGCGTATTTCAAAGCGGGTAAATTCTTTGACTGCTGATAAGCTGTATAGGGAGTTTGTTGTCAATGGTTTGTCGAAGGATACACAGAGCACATACAGAAGCCTGTTCACCATAGATTACCATGACGGTTGGAGAAAGTCAGGGGAGCAGTCAAAGGAAATTATAATCAATGAAGATGACTGGAAGAAGATAGCGAGACGGATTAAAACAGAGCTTAAGACCTTTTCCAAGGATAAGGGTGGTTCGGAAAGCCTGCTTTCCAATGTAGATGATGCCATAAGGGAGAGATACAATTTCCGTGAAATATTACAGCGCTTCGTTGAAACAGGTGAGGAAATACGGTTAAATGATGATGAATTTGACTATGTATACTATACCTATGGCTTATCGGCCTATGGCAATATGCCGCTGATAGAGCCGCTGGAATACCGTGAGGACAAGAAGGTAAAGGAAATTGTTATAGCGATAGACACCTCGGCATCCTGTCGTGGACAGATAGTAAAAAATTTTGTTCAAAAGACATATGAAATGCTCATTTCAGAGGAAAATTTTTTTCGGAAAATAAATATACACATTGTACAGTGTGATGCAGAAATCCAATCAGACACCAAGGTAGAGACAGAAGAGGATTTAAAAGAATTTATAGAGCATGGGGAGATAAAGGGCTTTGGAGCAACTGACTTCAGACCTGTATTTAGCTATGTAGATGCCTTAAAGGAAAAGGGTGAATTTGAGGATTTAAAAGGGATTATCTATTTTACTGACGGATATGGCATCTATCCGGAGCGTATGCCTGACTATGCTGTGATATTTGCCTTTTTAAATGAAGATGAGATGAGACAGCCTGTTCCGGGATGGGCGATGAAGGTAATCATTGAAGACAGCGAAATAGGAAATGCGGTTGCAGATTAGTTAACATAATGTATAAAAAATACAGATTACGATACAAAAAGGAGTAAAGAATATATATGAATATCAATACGGCAAAGGAAGATATCAAAAATACAATAAAAATATACCTCAAAAAGGATGAATTCGGGGACTATCGTATCCCGGTTGTCAGGCAGCGACCTATTTTTCTGCTGGGAGCGCCGGGTATAGGAAAGACTGCAATTATGGAGCAGATAGCGGCAGAACTGGGGATAGCACTTGTGTCATATTCCATGACCCACCACACCAGACAGTCGGCTCTTGGTCTTCCGTTCATTAAGCAGAAATCCTATGGAGATATGAAATATGATGTGTCTGAATATACAATGAGTGAAATTATTGCTTCCATATATGAAACGATGGAGCAATCGGGAGTGAGAGAGGGAATATTGTTTCTTGATGAAATAAACTGTGTATCTGAGACCTTGGCACCGTCTATGCTGCAATTTCTTCAGTATAAGGTGTTTGGCAAGCATGCAGTCCCGGAGGGATGGGTGATTGTAACAGCAGGAAATCCACCGATGTATAATAAGTCTGTCAGGGAATTTGACGTGGTAACGATGGACAGACTGAAGGTGATAGAGGTTGAAGCCGATTATGAAACATGGAAGCAATATGCCTTGGACAGAAATATCAATCCGGCAATTACAAGCTTTCTTGAGATAAAAAAGGAATTTTTCTATCATATGGAGACAACCGCAAAGGGACGTTCCTATATTACGGCACGTGGCTGGGAGGATTTGTCAGAGATTATTACACTTTATGAGGAGGAAGGTCTTACCGTAGATGAAGGTGTGGTAAACCAGTATCTGAGGAATGATAACGTGATTAAAGAGTTTTGTGCCTATTACGATTTGTATCAGAAATATAAGCATGATTACAAGGTGGATGAAATCTTGGCAGGGCACATCTCTGAGCTGGCAGTGGGAAAGGCAAAGAAGGCATCATTTGATGAAAGACTGTCACTGATTGGAATGCTGCTTGACAAGGTTCAGACAGAAATGAAAGAGGTGATAGGGATCTCTGATTATCTGACAGAGCTGATGACACCGCTTCGTGCGTTGAAGGGGGCAGCCGCTGAAAATGATAACAATATTGCAGATATTTTAAAACACCAAATAGAGGGAAGGGAGAAGCTTATGGAAAATATGTCAAAGGCAAATTCTCTCACGAAACAGGATAAATTGAAAAACAAGAAAATAATCAGATTTTTAAATGAATCATATAGGGAGCTTCTGGCTTCGGGGAAAACATTGGGAGAAGCAGCATTTGCAGTTGTAAAGGAACGGTTTGACAGGCAGGTTGTGGATATGAAGCAGCAGGTTTCCATTCTTTCAGACAGGCTGCATTATATGTTTGAATTTGCATGGAACGCCTTTGGTGAAGGAAATGAGATGTTGATTCTCGTAACGGAGTTGACGGCAGGGAAGTACAGTTCCAGATATATAAGTACCTATGGATGTGAGGACTATCATAAATACAACAAACTGCTTATGATAACCGAAAGACAAAATGATATGAAGGAGCGTATTATGCAGCTTGAGCTGTAAATGCAGATATCTTATATCAATTGATGATAAAGCTGTCAATATTGGGAGGTGAATTATGCCGCACATAGATACTGCAAATATTGGAAACATCAGAATTGAATATACTAAGAATATGAAATGTACAGATGCAGTCACAATAAAAGATGCAGAAACTGCAAAGCAGTTAGAATGTTCAGCCACTGATAATGTATTGGATGAGCTTGTAGAGGGAATTACAATTATTGGTGCAAAAAATGTGGGGAGCAACCTTGCGATTCCTGAAAAAATAGATGGATTTAATGTTATTGCGATAGGAAAGAAAGCGTTTTTAGGGAATCGTCTGCTTCGGCAGGTAACCATACCATCTTCTGTAAATGAGATACAGGATTATGCATTTGCCCAATGTACAAATCTGAAGACAATCATTATTTTAAATGCGGATGTTAAGCTGGGGAATGGTGTTTTTACGGAATGTAATACAATCACGGATATCTGCATGGGATACGATAAAACAGATGATGTTTCCGCACTGCTTGGAACGCTTATATACAGATTGAAAGCAGCGCATATATTGAGTGATGATACGTGGGGTTCTGAAGCATGGTTTGAAAAATGGGATTTGGAGCTTCTTGCTTATCTGAGGCAAAATGATGAAGAAGGCTATACGGATTTGGTTCTTTGTGGTGAAGAGGATATTCAATATAGCCTAGAAGAGTTTATTTGTAATAAGCGAAAGAATAAATCAGCTTTATGTCTTATAAGGCTGATGCATAACAGTATGCTTTCAGAAAAAAACGAGCAGGTATTTAAGGCATATATATTGGAGCATATAAAAGGCTGTCCGACGGATGAAGCATGGCAGGCTTTACTTTCGGAGTTCCCTGAGGATTTGGAATATTTCAGATTATTTGCAGATATCGGTGGTGTAAAAGCGGATAATCTTGATGCCATGCTCATTGATATGGGTGAGGTATCTACTGAGACAAAGGTATTTCTGATGAATTATAAGCAGGAGAAGTTCGGTGGAGCAGATGCATTTGATATGTTTGCGCTGTAGCAGTAAAAAGGTCACCTTTTGGCGACCTTTTTAACTGCTGCAATGCATTCGGAGAATGTTTTCGGCGGTATCTCCCGTCGGTTGCTGTATTGCAACTTTAATTTTGCTGATTATTTATTCTGTGATAAAAGCATTTCCTGTAAATCATCCGGTGTAAATGTATAATGGGAATTGCAGAACTGGCATTTTACTTCGATTGGTTCGTTGTCGGCAAGCATATTTGCAATTTCCTTTTTGCCAAGGCTTAAGACTGCCTGATAGTAGCGTTCCTTACTGCAATTACAGCTCCATTTTGTAGGAAGTTCATCGGTTACAACGACATCATAGCCTTCAAATATCTGTTTGATAATATCCATTGGAGACATTCCCTTATCTAGAAGAGCTGTAATGGAAGTAAAGTCAGCAAGCCTTTTTTCCAAGGTATCAATTAATTCTTCTGATGCAAATGGCATCAGCTGTATGATAAAGCCGCCGGCCTGTTTTACGGTGTTGTTTTTTTCCATAAGAACGCCCAGTGCAACAGAAGTAGGAATTTGTTCAGAGGTTGCGAAATAATATGTCAGGTCTTCTGCAATCTCCCCCGATACAAGCTGGGTTTGTCCTACATATGGCTCTTTCAGACCAATGTCCTTGATAACGGATAAAACGCCGAGGCCAAGTGCCTTTGCCACATCAAGCTTTCCCTTGTCGTTGGCATGGAGTATAACCTCAGGATTGTTGACATAGCCTTTTACATTACCCTGTGCATCCGCTGTGACCGTAAGACCGCCGATAGGACCGTTACACTGGATTTGCAGTGTCAGTACATCGGATTCGTTTTTGCATTGTGCCCCCATCAGTGCGCCTGCGGTAAGAAGTCTGCCTAAGGCAGCAGTAGCTACCGGACTTGTATCTCCTATGCTTCTTGCTGTTTCTACCATTTCTTTTGTTGTGCCTGCAAAAAATCGGACTTGATTATCTGCTGCCATTCCTCTGATGATATAATCGCTCATTGTTTGTATGTCCTTTCTTCTTCAAATCGTTCAATATTTATTAAAATATCTGACTGCTCATATTATATATAATATTTCCCTGACTGCTTTTTTTCTCTGGCAATGACATAGATTCGCTCACTGTCTTCGGTTGCGTGATTATGGGTAAATGCATCATACATAGCAACCATTTCCATTCCCGAAGCTTTAACGCAGTTTTTCATTTCTTCTATAGTAAGTCCGCGCTGATAATGAAACTCCTGATACTTTCGATAAAGTGTGTTATCCTTTGTGTCTGATGCTTCCTTGATAAACAGACTAAGAGCCAGCTCATTGATGTCACTTTCCTCGTCATAATAATTATCCCAGATAAAGCTGACATCTTCCCTGTCCTCAGCAATGGTGCTGTCTGCCACAATATCTTTAAAGTAATGGCGCGTCTTAAAATCACAAATGAATAATCCTTCTGCCTCCAGATAATTATTGGCAAGACGAAATACCTCAGTAACCTCAGATGGATTAAGCAGATAATTAATGCTGTCACATACACAGATAACAGCATTTACCGTTCCGAATAATTCAAATTCCCGCATATCCTGCAACAGATAAAGAATAGAGGGCAAATGGTGTGCCTGCTTCTTCTCATTTGCAATCTCCAGCATTTCGGTGGAATTGTCAATGCCAATCATATCATATCCTGCATTTGCCAACAGCTCGGTAATGCTTCCCGTTCCGCATCCCAGCTCGGCAATCAGTCCGCCTTTTATATTGTATTCATGAAGTAGCCCAAGTATATAGTCTGCCCATTCCTCATAGGGAATGTTGTCCATCAGCTCATCATATACCCGGGCAAAGCTTTCGTATGCTTCCATGATGTCTCCTTTTACAGCGTGATGTGGGTTACATATCTTGTCTGTATTTATTGATATACTTCTTTCATATCACATTATCAGCATCATAGTCAATACCTTCCCCAATTGGTTTTCATCAGGTGCCTGAATGTGGACTGAAAGATAGTACATGAATTAACTCTATTTATATGAATTATGCTTTGACAATCAACGCATATGTGATAAGATATGATAGAAAAAAATGTAAATTAAATTAGGAATGAGTGAATTATATGCGGTACAGAGGCTGCGTTGCTCATTCATTTAAAGCAAGGAGGATAAATTCCATGGCACAGACGTACAATCACAAGGTTGTAGAGAAGAAATGGCAGCAAATCTGGGATGATAACAAGGCATTTGCTGCAACAAATGATTATACAAAACCAAAGTATTATGCATTAGTAGAGTTCCCATACCCGTCAGGACAGGGACTTCATGTAGGTCATCCAAGACCCTATACAGCGCTTGATATTGTAGCGAGAAAGAGAAGAATGCAGGGATACAATGTGCTTTATCCGATGGGTTGGGATGCGTTTGGTCTTCCGACAGAGAATTATGCAATTAAAAATAAGATACATCCAAAGGAAGTAACCAAGAACAATGTGGCAAGATTTAAGGAGCAGCTTCATGCACTTGGATATTCCTTTGACTGGGACAGAGAGATCAACACAACAGACCCTGACTACTACAAATGGACACAGTGGATTTTCTTAAAGCTCTTTAAAGCGGGTCTGGCATATAAGAAGGAGATGCCGATTAACTGGTGTACCTCCTGTAAGGTTGGTCTTGCAAATGAAGAGGTGGTAAACGGGGTATGTGAGCGCTGCGGAAGCGAGGTAGTCCGTAAGGTGAAGTCCGAATGGATGCTTAAGATTACCGAGTATGCAGACAAGCTGATTGAGGGACTTGACGATGTCGATTATATCGAGCGAGTGAAGGTGTCCCAGAAGAACTGGATAGGACGTTCAACAGGCGCCGAGGTGGATTTCTCCATTAAGGATAAAGAGGACAAGCTTCGGATCTATACAACCAGATGCGATACATTATTTGGTGTTACCTACATGGTAGTTTCACCGGAGCATCCGGTGATTGATAAGTATAAAGATGAAATTAAGAATTGGGATGAGGTCGTTGCCTATCGTGAGGTGGCGGCAAGAAAATCTGATTTTGAGCGTGCCGAGCTTGCCAAGGATAAGACGGGTGTCTGTATCGACGGTCTTACTGCCGTAAATCCTGTAAATGGCAAGGAGATTCCGATTTGGATTTCAGATTATGTTCTGATGAGCTATGGTACAGGTGCGATTATGGCTGTTCCTGCACATGATGAAAGAGACTGGGAATTTGCCAAGAAATTTGGACTTCCGCTGATTCAGGTCGTTGCCAAGGACGGTGAAGAGATAGATATCAATGAGGCTGCATTTACGGATGTGGCAACGGGGGTTCTGATTAACTCTGACTTTATAAATGGTCTTGAGGTAAAGGATGCCAAGGCAAAGATGATAGCATTTCTTGAGGAAAAGGGAATTGGTACAGCAAAGACAAATTATAAGCTTCGTGACTGGGTATTCTCACGTCAAAGATATTGGGGCGAGCCGATTCCCATCGTAGAATGTGAAAAGTGCGGCTATGTACCTGTAGATGAGAGTGAGCTTCCGCTTATGCTTCCTGAGGTAGACAGCTATATGCCGACAGATAACGGAGAGTCACCGCTTGCGGCTATTACAGACTGGGTCAATACCACATGCCCATGCTGTGGCGGTCCTGCCAAGAGGGAAACCGATACTATGCCGCAGTGGGCAGGTTCATCATGGTATTTTCTCAGATATACAGATCCGACAAACAAGGAGGCTCTGGCCAGTCCTGAGGCACTGAAATACTGGCTTCCTGTTGACTGGTATAACGGAGGTATGGAGCATACGACACTTCATTTACTGTACTCCCGTTTCTGGCACAAGTTCTTATATGATGAGGGCGTTGTTCCTACATCAGAGCCATATCAGAAGCGTACCTCACATGGTATGATACTTGGTGAAAATGGCGAGAAGATGAGTAAGTCTCGTGGAAATGTTGTCAATCCTGATGATATCGTTCGTGAATATGGAGCAGATACCCTTCGTACCTACGAGATGTTTATCGGTGCATTTGACCTTTCTGCTTCATGGTCGGAGGATGGTGTAAAGGGATGCCGCCGTTTCCTTGACAGGGTATGGAAGCTTCAGGATATTGTAACAGATGAGACAGGCTACTCCAAGGATATGGAAACAAAGCTGCACCAGACGATTAAGAAGGTATCAAATGATTTCGAAAGCCTTAAATATAATACAGCGATAGCTGCCATGATGGAGCTGATTAATGTATTTTACAAGAAGGGCAGTGTTACAACTGATGAATTCAAAACGCTGCTTGTGATGTTAAATCCTGTAGCACCGCATGTAACAGAGGAGCTGTGGAGTATTAAGAACTATGGCGGTTATATCTACCAGCAGACATGGCCTTCATATGATGAGGCAAAGACGGTAGAGTCTACGGTAGAAATCGCTGTACAGATAAACGGAAAGATAAAGGCAACGCTTGCGATTGGCAAGGAGGATTCTAAGGAAAATGTTATTGCTGCCGCAAAGAAAGCCATTGCCGACAAGCTGACCGGCAATATTGTGAAAGAAATCTATGTACCGGGCAGAATTGTAAATATTGTTATGAAATAGATGCTGTGAGTAAACCGGAGAAAGCATTGAAACCGCATCGATTTTAGAGATGTATGAGAATATTTTAGAATAAGCGCAGATAATTGTATTCGTAAATGCATAGGGATATATGTTGTTTTAGGATTATATTCTTTAAACAATATACATATTTCTGTAATGCACGGCTGCAATTATCTGCGTTTTTTCCGTACAGACAATAAAACATAACCGCTTGAAATGTTGAATTTACAAACTGATCGTATTAAACTGCCGATAGGATATAGGTACATTCATTGCTGATTATAAATAGTCTTCTCTGATTGGCGTGAACACATCAATGACTTCACCAGCCTCAATGACTTTAAAAGAATGAGGGACATTTCCCGGAATGGCATAGCTGTCTGCCGGATTGGAGCCAATATGAAATATACAATCCATGACGACTATGCCATAATGACAATGGTAGAAGCGGGGCTTGGGGTAAGCATATTAGCAGAATTGATGTTGCGGAGAACGAATTATAACATCGCTTGCCTTCCGGTGGATCCGCCTATATACCGGGAGCTTGCAGTAGGATATAAAGATAAGAACAGCCTGCCGATTGCGAGCAAGTATTTTATTGAATATCTTATAAACAGCAAAGAAACATTGCCATAATAAAAATAAGTTTCATATATCACTTTTGGAAATTACCACTACAACATATTCCGAAGCATGGTAATTTTGCGTTTGTCTTCCGGAGAGGCTTGTTCAATGAGTATATCCATCAGGAGTTCTCTTTCATTTTTTGTAAAAGACAGATTCCTTTTGCCCAGCTCGGAATTTAGTCTCATCATATCAGGAAGCATTTGCTCAATCGATTTTTGAGATGAACCGTGAGCAAGCTGTTTTATAATCTGCAGCTTAAGTGGATGAATATTTGCAAGTCTTGGGTCTTGGTCAAAATTGTACATATCATACTCCTTTATTATGTTTCTATTTCTATTCATACGGACCATGGTTGTTATCATATTCTGTCAGCAAATCCATAATATTCTCCATCATGTCACCAGATGACGGGGGTGTGTTATTTTCCATATTAAAGTTCCGATAATCGTTATCATTCGTGTTATGCTCAAAATCCTTTGACGTGTCCTTTGTGTTGTTCATCATATTCATGGCATTTGCCATATCGTTTGTCTCGTCCATCATATTCATGGCATTTGCCATATCGTTTGTCTCGTTCATCATATTCATCATGTTTGCCATGTTCATAGCTGTTTTCATTTTTTCAAACTGATTTGCAATATCAGGAAAGCCGCATCCTGAAAGTGCCGACATGACCTGTTCCTGATTGTTCATATCCATGTTTAAACCACATTTGTCTACATAATTGCGGTCTGATAAGGCACTCATAATCAGTTTAAGCTCTGTAATTTTCACATAAATAGCAAGCGGACCTTTTAGTTGCCTATCTACAAACGGAATCATTGCCTCAAGCATAATCAAGCGGTCGTCTTTTATTAACTTGTCGAGAGGATGAGAGATTGGGCCGCGCATCGTACTTTACCCCGGTAGTTTTTATTTACTTCTATAAAATATATGAAAAACATATTTTATGTATGCTTATGGTGGATAAACAACCCTATGTATAAAAGAATATCTGGTATAAACAGTTCGTACAATAAAAATACCGACAGATACTCTTTCGTATCTGCCGGCATCTTAAGCTATGCTGGTTAGAAATTAGCAGCAGCAGTCTCTATCACAGCCGCATCCTGAATCTCTGTTACCGCCACAGCAGAATAACAAGAGGATGATAATCCAGATACAGTCGCATCCATTGTTATTACCACATCCTCCTCCAAATCCACTATTGCCGTTGCCACAGCAGAAAAGAAGAATAAGAATTAAAATGCAAGAGCAGCCATTGCCGCATCCGTTACTTAAAAAACCGTTGCTGCCACAGCCACATCCACACTGTGTTGCTGATAAATCACTCATGGTAAATGCCTCCATATTTTATTCATGGTATAAATTATTCATCATCAGCTTATGTGTTCCAAAAATATTTGAAAGATATTTCAATAATTATTTGTTTTGTTTATTCTAAAAAACAAAAAGATATGATATGATTACAGGATGAAACATATGAGGATACTTATTTTATAAGGGGGAGAGATAACATTGATTTATCGTTGCGCGAATTGTGGTGGTAATGTCGTTTACGAGCCAAAGAAAGGACAAATGAAATGCCTGAGCTGTGGTGGGAATGAATGTCAGGAGATGGTTCCGTCGCAGGTTCCTGAAACTTGTATAAATTGCGGATTTCAGATTCCGTTTTCACAGTTTGCATCAGCAGGAAGATGTCCGTCCTGCGGTACATATCTGATAAGAGATAATATGGTGGCATATCCTTATGGACCAGATATTATTATACCGTTTAAAATAACGAAGACAGATGCCGAGAATCTTCTGAAAAAGGAATTTGGAAAGAAGCTGTTTCTTCCAAGCAGTTTTCTATCGGAAAAAACACTGGAGGGTATGAGAGGGGTATATGTACCTTTCTGGATGTATGATTACAACTCAGATATTGAATATTCCGCCGTCGGAACGAAGGTAAGACATTGGACGTCGGGAGACAGAAGATATACGGAAACATCATATTACAATGTCTACAGAAGACTTCACGTTAATTATGACGGAATCCCGGTGGATGCTTCGATAGCTATGGATGACGGCATTATGGATTTGATGGAGCCATATGAGTATGCTCAGCTTCTTCGGCATGATAATAAATTTCTTTCAGGCTTTGAATCTGAAACGTATAATATGACGCCGGAGCAGCTGCAGCCAAGAGCGATACAGAAGGTAAATAAAAGCAACAGAGAATGGATTGCGCATCATACAAGTGGATATACTACGCTTACACAGGAACGCTTTAATATGAATAATCAGCCAATCGGAAATAAATTTGCTCTGCTGCCTGTATGGATATATGAATACCGATATAGGGGTGAAAATTACAAATTCTATGTAAATGGACAGACAGGAAAATGTGTAGGAAAAGCACCGCTTAGTCTGGGGAAGGCGGTTGGGCTTACGGCATTGCTTTTTGGTTCAATGCTTGTGGCTTCAAACGGATTCGCTTTGGTATTGGGGGTGCTTTAGTATGAACAATATGAAGAAATTTCTTGGGATAGTATTTGCACTTCTTATAGTTGGAATTTTGCTCATGTGTGTCTATGCTGTAATGGCACGCAGGAATCTAAAGCATGATAAAAGAGGTAATACAGAATGTCTGACGGATGAACGAATATTTGACTATATTGATAAGCTTTCTTCCTCAGAGAAGGAAAAGCTGATGGATTCCATAGACGATATAGAAGAAACAGTCGGTATGGATATGGTAATTGTAATCATTGATTATGAAACCGATTTGTCAGAAATCGGATTGACAAATGCAGGGACATTATCTTCACAGACGGTTGCCGAAGAATTTTGTAATTATTATATGTTTGGTTGGGAAGAATGGGCACAGGGTGGTCCGGTAAATGGCAGAACCCCAAGTACAAGCGCCGTTATAGTCGCAAATTGGGATTCCGGTGATGCTTGGATGTGTACATCGGGCAGGGCTTTAGACAGAATCAGCGACAGCAGGGCATCCGATATTGTTCAGAAAGGCTGTAATTATTTGCGGGAAAATCCACTCAAAGGTTTTGAAACCATGATAGCTGGGGTAGAAAAAGCTATGAGAGGAAATGGTCATAGTATACATATCAGCAAAATCTGGTGTTATATGATTCCGTTGGTTATAGCGATTGTATTCTTTATTGCGAATTTCTCAAAGAAAGCAGGAAAGGATACGACAATGGCAGCCACATATACAAGAGGCGGAAAGGCGGATGTATTAAACAGACAAGATATATTTGTGAACAAAACGGTTACCAGTGTCAGAATCAGTTCGGACAGCAACGGTGGCGGTGGCGGCAGTCATAGCAGCGGCGGTGGCGGTGGTCACGGCGGCGGTGGCGGTCATTTTTAGCGCCAGGAATCCGGATGGAATTGCCGATAGCAGGTGCTGTAGGGATAATAGGAAACTGCGTTTTCTTTATATACATAACACCTTACATATAGCGTAGTTGTCTTGGAGTAAACATATGTATAAAAACAGAAGATTTGATTTATATTTGCTGAAAAATACGATATTGTCCATGCTGCCGGCACTCATTGTACTGGCAGCAATGATGGCGGTTATTGCTCATTTTGAAATAGCAAACAAATTTACATTTGAATATGCAGACGGATTGGATGAGCTGCAACGGATATATGACAGTAAGGTTTATAATGTAAAGCTTCATGTGGACCGAGCTGATTATTTGGGGTACGATTATTATCGGGATGATGATATGGCGGGCAGGTATTACTATTCCTTTGTTGATGGAAAATGTATTATTCTGTTGATTGACAGCAAAGAAGATGTGATACTTGATTATACAGTTAAAGGGCTTATAAAATCCGATTCGGCTCTCTATCAGTATCTTCTTGCTCAGTGTGCATCTGATATGGGAATAGACGTGGAGCAATTACAGAATGTCTCATATGACTATGTAATCAGTGAGGTGGATTATCCGGAGCTTTTTTATGGTATCGTCCAAATTGTTATTCTGGTTGTTATCTGTATAATAATCATTACTGTTTTAGAAGGAATTTACCGTATAATATTTCCTTGGAAGACACCGTCAGTGAAATCTATAAATGGTGTGGCAAATGGTAAATTGGTTGTGAAGGATTTAAATAAGCAGTTGCAGGAATGTCTTTTACTTAAACAGAAGGATATACTTGTAACAGAAAAATATCTGATTGCTCCATCGGCATTTCGAACTGATGTAATTCTTATTGCTCATATAGAAGTATTATCTAAGCACATGGAAAGAAAGCACGGCATTTTTGGAAGCAAGGATGTATATAAACTGATTATTTCAGATTCAGAAGATATGTTTTATGAACAGGAATTTGAAAATGAGCAGATGATAGATGAGATTATACCGTTGCTTGAGAAAAAAGAAGAATATTAGCAGTTCATGGAAATGAAGCATTTAGCAGAGTAAAAACAGGGATTGATGTACAACTTTTGGAAGTACAAAAATCCCTGTTTTCTAAATTATAGGAAAATACCAATCGTTAATAGATGTTCATAAACAAATCATATAATCCGATTCATAATGTAATTAATGTTCACTATACATCAAGTTTGTCCTGCTCGGCAAGAACGTCAAAATCCTCTGATACATCAGAAAGTCCCATGTCTTCGCTTCCGATACTGATCTCTGGGATATCTGATAATAAATCATCGACTATGGCAGAAACATCTGAAGCAGATGTTTCATCATTAACTACGGTAACAGTCGGAGCAGATGCTTCTTCGGTGGCGTCATCATCCATTGTTGCAGTTTCAGTAACAGCTTCCTCTGAAATATCATCATTTGGCTGATTATCATCATTTGACTGATTATCGTCATTTGTTTGATTATCATTATTTGTCTGGTCATCATCACTTAATGTGAAGTAATCTCTTTCTGCTTCATCCTTAATAGGCATTTTATCCTTGATTGTTGTTTTTACCTTTTCAACCTTTTCGTCCACGCCGAGAGTCTGATATGCCTTTGTTGCTTTAATCTTGTCCTTAAATACATAGCATACGCTGCCGATGGCAGCAGCTGCTACAACTGCTTTAAATAACTTTCCCATAAAAAAATCTCCTTTTCCATATATAAGAGTTATTCTCTTATATATTAACTTTTCCATAATTCTAATATGTATACTTTTAAATTGCAAGTATGTTTCAAGATTTTAGACATATTTTATAGGATAGTAGATTGATATTTTTTAGATATGTGAAAAAATTTCACGAAGATTTAATATTTGCGTATTATACTTAATTATGATATTCTGATTAACATATGTAGCAGGCATTATCAGGAGGAAAGTTTTATGGAAAATACAAAAAAGAAACTAAGTGATGCACAGGAGAATTATCTTGTTTGTGCGGTACTTATGATAATTATGGGTATACTAATGTTATATATGAAAAAGACTGCATTGGGAATTGGAATCATAATTTTTGGTGTGGTATTTTTAATCGGTTTTTTTGTGCTTTTGGCGAAGGATGGTATGGTGGAAGTGCCGGTTGCGGAAAAGGCTTCCCGAAAAAAGAAATCTTCCGGAGAAGAGAAGCTTATCGAGAACGAGATATCGGAAGATAGGAAAAATGAAGAACAGCCAATTCAACAGGATGGCGCTGAAGCTGTGGAAAAAACAGAAGAAGAGGAAACGAATCAGTCAGCTGAGGAGACTGCCCTTGAACAGCAGTCGGACGAAAATTCTTCTGTGGAGAAAGAAAAGGCAGAAGGCGAGAAGGAGTAATATATGGAAAAATATCAGCAGTCCTTGGACAGGATTACAGGCGAGATAAAACAGTTGGAAGAAAAATATTCTACATATGGAACGATTCGTTTTATTATGTTTCTTGTTGCAGTAGCCGGATTAATCGTGGGTCTTTACGATTCTAATATATCTTTTCTTATAGCCGGTATATTTGGTGCGGTTGTTTTTATTGTTCTGGTATTTGTACATGGGAAGCTGAGTGAAAAATTAGAATATAGGAAGGCTCGTGCCATTGTATACGAGCGATATATAAAGAGGTATGGTGAAGAGTGGAAACAGTTTGAAGAAGACGGAAGTGAATATTTAACTGATGCGGATTTGGTAGCCAGAGATATGGATTTGCTGGGGGAAAGCTCACTTTATCAGTTTATCTGTGTAGCCGGTACAGAAGATGGAAGAAGGAGACTGGCTGCATCCATTAAATCTCCAGAATTTACGATAGATGAAATCAATAAAAGACAGCAGGCTGTAATGGAGCTATACGATAAAGAAGCCTTTTCTTTGGATTTTGAAACCTTAGGAGTTAAGGCAAATACAGGGAAGAAAAGGAAATATACGGCAGATGAATTTGTGAATTATTGTAAGAGTGATGATGAGATTTCTGCGGTTTTTAATGTGCTTAGATTTTTGTTTCCGGCTATTACCCTGTGCCTTTTAATATTGGGTATTATAGGTAAAATAAATCTTGCATACTCGCTTATTTCTTTTTTTGCTGTTCTGCTGTTTTCCTGGATTACGTCAGGCGTTGTCGGGAATGCGGTTATGCCGATGATTTCATTTGGCTATGTGATAGAAGATTATATTGGAATGTTTGAACTGATATCGAAGGAAGAATTCAGCAGTCCCCTTATGAACGAGATAAAAGATATTATGGCAAGAGATTCGGGCGCTTTATGCGCAATTAAGAAGCTGAAATCAATTAGTGCTGCATTTAATATAAGATATAATCCGATTGTTCATCAGGTGCTATGCGGTTTTACAATGTGGGATTTTCATCTTGGCATCATGATGGACAGATGGAAGAAGGCATACGGCGGTAATGTTGAAAATTGGATTGCAACGATAGCAAATGTGGAGGAGCTTCTTTCCTATGCTGTGCTTACGAGAACAAGAGACGTCAGTCTGCCAAAAGTAGGCATGAATAAGAGAGTTCATGTAAAGTGCAATCATATGCGGCACCCTCTTATAACACCGGACAAGGTGGTTGCAAATGATGCTGATTTCTACGGTGGTACCACGATTATAACAGGTTCAAATATGTCGGGTAAAACCACATTTCTTAGAACCCTTGGAATGAATCTTGTGCTTGCATATGTAGGTGCACCAGTATGTGCCAAAAATATGAAAGCAGACTATATGAAGATATTTACATCGATGCGTGTGACAGATGATGTAAGTAACGGAATATCTACTTTTTACGCTGAAATTCTAAGAATAAAGACGATGGTCGAATATAAAAAGCAGGCAAAACCGATGCTTTGTCTTATAGATGAAATATTTAAGGGTACCAATTCTGCGGACAGAATAGTAGGTGCATCTCAGGTAATCAGGAAATTGTCTGATGATAATTCAATGACTTTGGTTTCTACACATGATTTTGAACTGTGTGATTTGAAGGATAATACGGGCCATGCAGCTGCAAATTATCATTTCGAAGAATATTATGAAGGAGACCAGTTGAAATTCGATTATAAAAAGAAAGACGGAAGATGTACAACGACAAATGCCATGGCGATTCTTCATATGGCAGGATTGGATTAGAAGGCAATATATACCAATAAAGTTAGTAATAATCAACAAAAACGGTTTTGAAAATCGTGAGTTCTTTTTTCGGTAATTATGCACAATGCCGATTTGTAGTAATTACTAAAATGGTTTATTGATGTAGTGAAAAAATTGTGATATATTTATAAGTATGAAAATTTATTTGTCAAATACACACAAATATAGAGAAGGAGGAATAGAATATGTTACCAGCAAATATTGCATCAGGCAATGACAATGTTCTATCCATAGCAGCATCAAATAATAAGGGGTTACTTATCCGTTTCCTGAATGAACAGGTAGAGGATGGCTTTTATGCGCTTGTTATTGATTATTTAAAGGACAGCAATTTTGATCTTTCATCCATGATAGTGGATGATGAGGTGAAGTCACAGTGTATAAAGCTTTATGAACTGGCTGAATTTGTAGACTTTAATATTAAAGCAACCGGTCGATATGAAATTGAGGAATGGATTGAGCCATTATTCAGATTTATTTATGGTGATATTGATGCATCAGATATAGATGCCCCAATTAGTGCTACAGGTATTTATCGATACAGTATTTGGCTGATTTACTTGTATCAGACAGAGAAATTCTCTGAGGCAATGAGGCTTATCGGAGAGAGAATAGCACCACTTCTGATTAATGTGAGTTATCAGATTCTTGAAGATGACGACAGACCGAAGAATTTTGATAAGGCGGTTATGGGTTATCTTGACCTTATCAATGTTGTTATGGAGATGGGACTGCCTATTTCAGAGGCAAAATCAGATGCATATATCAATAATCTTGAAGTATTATTTGATTATGTTGTTGAGGATCCACATGTAGGAAATGACTATAAGATTCAGTTCAGTATAGGTTTGTTTAATGCATATATTTCTGACAGAAACTATGCAAAGGCATTTGAATTCTATGGACTTAATGAAGAATACATACCGATTGATAACCTTGCTGTATACGAGAACTTCAAGGAGCTTATCAGGAATTGTAACAGCGCCCAGAGTACAAGTATACTGTCCAGAAGTGTTGTATCAGCTATATCAAAGCAGGAGATTTATAATAAGAGAATTGACTCCCTGCTCAGTGAGGTTTCCTCATTTGTCAAAAAAGTATACAAATATATTGAGGATGAACCTGAGATGAAGAAGAATATTCAAACACTTGGTACAGGCGCCCAGCTTTCCGGTAAGCAAAACTTATTTGAGGGTCTGTATGAGTACAATCTCGTATTCATTGAGTGTGGAATTAAAGCAACGGTTAATTCGGATATGTCAGCTCGTTCTTGGGAAGAAAAGTATGAGATACTCGAACTTCTTTATACAACACTTAATGTTGTGTTTGATGGTTATAATGTATATGAGATTTCCAATAAGATTGAGCATCAGTATGTTGAGCTTACCTGGATTGGGAACTATGTAAATGCAAATCCGAACCTGCTTAAGTTGTTTTTCAGTGTGAAAGAGAAGATTAAGGCTTTTAAGGTTAGAAAGAACTCAATTCTTGAGAAGAGTAAAACAAACTATGAAATCAAGAAGATGATTGATGACAGACAGAAGCATCTGTTGTTTATGGCGGCAGAGGACATGATTGTAAATGGACTTAACGGAGGAAAGGTTCCTACAATAAGTGCCAGCTACGATCTTGAGACAGCAAAGAAATATCTTCAGGATACATACAATAAGCTTGTGCTTCCTGCAAAATACGGTAATGAAGCAGTACAGAGCTCAGGCGGCGGATTATTTGGCAAGAATAAGAATTCGGCCGTAGATGCGGATTTACAGAGACTGCTTAGGGATGCTACTATTGAGGAAATGCTTTGTAAGTCAGAATGGTTGTGGAATCAGCATACATTAAAGGGTGTTGATAAGCAGACTCCTGAAGAGGCAACATATGCAGTAGCATGTCTTGTCAAGGTTGTTCATAGGATGCTCGATAAGAAGGGCAGTTCAAAAGCAGCAAGTGCTCCAAATAAGAAGGTTATTATTACAAAGACAGGTAAGGTTATTGAGCTGTCAGATGAGACAGGTCAGCAGCCTGTTAAGCAGCAGGAATCAGGTGTTATTGAAGCTATAGATAATATCGTCGTTATGCTTAAGGATAAGTCAGAGGACAATGTTGCATATGTTAAGTCTTATATTGAGGATTTACTGAATGCCCTTATGAAGACAAAATGGGATAAGGATACAATGCTTACCCAGTTTGATGCAGAGGATTTAAGAAGCAAGACATATCAGGTAATTAAGAGATTAAATATTGATTTATTGTCATAAAACAACAAAGAGAAAAATGAAAGTCCCATGTGAAAACATGGGGCTTTTGTTGATTCTATGAGAAAGGATTATCTTACAATGTTATTTTTACGTTTGTAGAAGAAGAGTATGAATTTTTCAGGAATACGTTTTAATACAATTTGGATTTCTTCTTTTTTGTTTATAGGCATAACGAGTATAGAGTATATACCGATAGCATTTGCACCCCATAAATCTGTGAAAAGCTGGTCGCCTACAAACATGGTATTGCCTACATTGGTGCCCAAGGTTTCCATTGCCTTCAGGTAACCCTTTTTAAGAGGCTTTCCTGCCTTGAAGATATATTCAACCTGTAGCTTGTCATTGAATTTTGCTACACGAGGTTCCTTGTTATTTGAAACAAGGCATATCTTAAAGCCGATAGCTTTAAGGTGTTTCATCAGCTCTATAGCGCTGTCATCGGCAGGGGCATCATGGGGAACTAATGTGTTATCAATATCAAAAAGGATTCCCCGGTATCCTCTGTCATAATATTCCTTAAAGTCAATTTTGTATGTCGATGTATAATATTCTTTTGGATAAAATTTCTTAAACATATGTCCTCCGGATAAAACGAATTTAATGTAATAACAAGCTTTAGTATACATATTATAGCAGTTTTATTCAATAAAATATTTTTGGCTTAAAGAACTTATGTTATGATTCAGCCTACAGCGGTTACCATGTTGACGTATTTTTTTTAAAGATGTATATTTACAAATGATATAAAGGTTACGAATAGGAGAAGCTTTAGCATGGAATATACATATAGCTTACAGGAAATAAAGAATAGAATACTAAACGGAGAGCAAGTTAATAGAGAAGAGGCATTATTTGTTTCGGAGCAGCCATTAGAGGAGCTTTGCGCAGCCGCGGATGAAATTCGGGAAAGGTTTTGTGGAAATATATTTGATATTTGTTCGGTTATTAATTGTAAATGTGGTAATTGTCCCGAGGATTGCAGGTATTGTGCACAGTCGGTATATAATCATGCTAAGGTAGAGGGACATTCGCTTATCAGTACAGAGGAAATGCTTAAGCAGGCAAGGCATAATAAAGCGCTTGGAGCTTTACGATGCGAACTTGTATCAGGTGGCAGGCGGTTGAGTGATAAAGAAATTGATAGGGTATGTGAAAGTATACGAGATGTGAAGAAGGAAGTAGATATTGAGATATGCGTATCCTTTGGGTTGTTGGAAAAGCGACATTTTGAGAAGCTGAAGGCTGCCGGAGTTTCAAGAGCGCATTGTAATCTTGAATCCTCTAAGAAATTCTTTAAGACTCTTTGTACAACGCATACCTATGAAGAAAAAATTGCTACGATAAAAGCTGCAAAGGAGGCTGGACTTAGTATTTGCAGCTGCGGTATTTTGGGACTTGGCGAGACCATGGAGGACCGGATTGATTTGGCATTAAACGAAAGAGCGTTAGGCGTAAAATCGTTGCCCCTGAATATGTTAAAGCCGATTAAGGGAACGCCGTTTGAAAATGCGGAGATGCTTTCAAATGATGAAATGCGAAGAATCGTGGCGGTGTTCCGATTTATTCTTCCTGATGCCTCGGTGCGGATGGCAGCAGGGAGAGACCGTCTTTGGGACAAAGGGGAAGCCTGTTTCAAATCAGGTTCTAATGCAGCTATCACAGGTGATTTTTTGACGGTTTCGGGAAGCAGGACAAATCAGGATATGAAGATGCTGGAAAGCCTTGGTTATGAGATGAAGCTATGGGAACCATAAACGTATTGCCGGAGGCAGTCCTTAAAAGAGCAAATGAAAAAGACGTATCAATGGAGACTGATAGGATAGAACAGTAACAATGAAAAAATATAAATTCAGGAGAAGATAGATGGCAGATAATTGTTTTAATCCACAATATATGAAGAGGGCGATTGAACTTGCAAAAAAGGGAGTGGGTGCGGTAAATCCGAATCCGCTTGTCGGTGCCGTCATCGTGAAGAATGGGCGCATCATCGGTGAAGGATATCATAGGAGATATGGAGAGCTTCATGCGGAAAGAGATGCATTTGCACATCTGACTGAGAGTGCAGATGGAGCAGAAATGTATGTAACATTAGAGCCTTGTTGTCATCATGGAAAGCAGCCTCCGTGTGTCGATGCCATTATAGAGCATGGAATAAAGCGCATATATTGTGGTTCAGATGACCCAAATGAAATGGTAGCAGGAGGCGGTTTTAAACGGCTGCAGGAGGCAGGTGTTGATGTGATTACACACTGCATGAAGGAGGAATGTGACAGCATCAATGATGTGTTTTTCCATTATATTGTTCATAAAACGCCATATGTCGTAATGAAATATGCAATGACTATGGATGGAAAGATAGCGACATATAAGGGGGAGAGCAAATGGATAACAGGTGAAGCTTCAAGAGGTCATGTCATGGAGCTTAGAAATAAGCTGATGGGAATCATGACAGGGATAGGTACGGTAATTGCCGATGACCCAATGCTGACATGCCGTATGGAAGGCGGGCGAAATCCAATCAGGATAATCTGTGACAGCCGTCTGAGAATACCAATGGACAGTCGGATTGTAAAAACAGCAAGGGATATCAGGACAATTGTCGTATCTGTTAAAGCGATAGATGAAGGGTCAACAGAAAAAACATGCTTTGAAAATGAAAAAGCATATGAAGAAAAGAAAAAACAGCTTGCCGAAGCAGGGGTAGAAATGATAGAAACCGAAAGTGCAAATGGGTATGTGAAGCTTGAACAGCTTATGACCGTTCTCGGAAATATGGGGATAGACAGCATATTGCTGGAAGGTGGAAGCTGCCTGAATTACAGTGCCATTGAAGCAGGTATTGTAAATGAGGTGAATGTATTTGTGGCACCTAAAATATTTGGTGGAGAAGGAATATATACACCGGTAGGTGGCAAAGGAATAGAAATGCCGGATGATGCGCATATGTTTCACTTAGTTGACATAACTCGTATTGCCGAAGATGTGCTGATGCGGTATAAGAAATTGTAGCCAAGACAGCATTTATAGAAATTATGTTTATTCAGCGGTCATAACAGGTCACTGACAACGAAACAGGTTACCGGAATTTAATATAAATCATATTTTACTGTTTACATTCCGGAGCAAATGAGATATTATAATATCGAAATTAATGTTTTGAAGATATTATATATTACTTCAGGGTTGTGTGTAATTCACTACCGGCGGTATTTGATGATGTGATTGAATGACATGTCATGAGCCCGCGAGCCGATAGGCATGATTTGGTGAGAGTCCAAAGCCGACAGTAAAGTCTGGATGAGAGAAGTAGATATCTATATTGATGTTTTTATATTGTGCATTTATTTAGATATATGAATAAAAATCCTGGAGATAATATCTTCAGGATTTTTATTGTATTTGGAAGATATTTTGGCGTTGCTGACTTATAACAATACAAGGACGGTGATTTGTTGTTTACGGGAATCGTAGAAGAGATAGGAAAAATAAAAAAGATAGATAAAGGCACAAGCTCCTGTCGCTTGTCTATAGAGGCTGATAAGGTTCTTTCCGGCAGTAATATTGGAGATAGTATAGCTGTAAATGGTGTTTGCCTTACGGTAACAGAAATGACAGGCAATCTATTTATGGCGGATATAATGCCGGAGACTTTAAGAAGAAGTAATCTGGGGAATTTGTCATCTGGAAGTTATGTAAACCTTGAAAGGGCTATGGCGGCAAACGGAAGGTTTGGCGGACATATTGTTTCCGGACATATTGATGGTACGGGAAGCATAAGAGAATTTAAGAGAGAAGATAATGCCGTGTGGGTAACGGTTGACTGTGACAGCAGGCTCTTAAAATACATTATAGAAAAAGGGTCCATCACCATAGACGGTATCAGTCTTACAGTGGCATTTGTGGATAATACCTGCTTTAAGGTGTCAATTATTCCACATACAGCAGGTGAGACCACATTGCTCAAGCATCATAAGGGTGACATTGTAAATCTTGAAAATGACATAATAGGAAAATATGTAGAGAAGCTATTATCATTTAGAACCGATGATTTGCAGCTAGAGAAGCAGTCCGGTATTGATATGAATTTTCTTGCAGAGAATGGATTTATGTAAACTTAAATAAAGAATAGAGAGACAAATAATAGGAGGACTAAAAATGGATTTTGAGTTCAATGCCATAGAGGAAGTGGCAGCCGACCTTGCGGCAGGGAAGGTTGTAGTTATGCTGGATAATGAGGACAGGGAAAATGAAGGGGATGTTATTTGTGCTGCAGAATTTGCTACAACGGAAAATGTAAACTTTATGGCAAAGTATGCCAGAGGGCTTATATGTATGCCGATGGATGAAATATATGCAAACAAGTTAAATCTTCCTCAGATGTGTATAACAAATACCGATAATCACTGTACAGCATTTTCGGTATCGGTAGACCATGTGGATACAACGACAGGGATATCTGCCGAAGAAAGAGGAATAACAGCCAGAAAATTTGTCAGCGATGGAGCAAAGCCGGCAGATTTTCGAAGACCGGGACATATGTTTCCGCTTCAGGCGGTGGCAGGTGGCGTTATAGAGAGAAACGGACATACGGAAGCTACGGTAGATTTGATGAAAATAGCAGGATTGAAGCCATGCGGTTTATGCTGTGAGATCATGAAGGATGATGGTACGATGGCAAGAAAGGAAGATTTGATAGAATTTGCCAGAGTTCATAATCTTAAAATTTCTACCATTGAAAAGCTTGTGCAGTACAGAAAAGAGCACGAGGTATTTGTAGAGTGTGTTGCAAAAGCAAAGATGCCAACAAGATATGGTGACTTTATGATATATGGGTATATCAATAAGCTAAATGGTGAGCACCATGTAGCACTTGTAAAGGGTGATATAACGGACGGCAAGCCTGTACTGTGCAGAGTTCATTCAGAATGTCTGACGGGTGATGCACTAGGCTCAGCACGATGTGATTGCGGACAGCAGTATGATGCAGCGATGAGAATGATTGCAGAAGAAGGCAGAGGTGTTCTTCTTTATATGAGACAGGAGGGCAGAGGAATAGGACTGATTAACAAAATAAAAGCCTATCAGCTGCAGGACGGCGGGCTTGATACAGTTGAGGCAAACCTAAAGCTGGGATTCCCGGAGGATGCCAGAGACTATACCATAGGCACTCAAATCCTTGTTGACCTTGGTATAAAACAGCTCAGACTGCTTACGAACAATCCGCTTAAGGTATATGGTCTGGCAGGCTATAACCTTGAAATAGTAGAGCGTGTCCCAATCCAGATGAAGCCCGGTAAATTCGATGAATTTTATTTAAGAACCAAGAAAGAAAAAATGGGACATATACTGGATTTGTAAAATGGGGTGCTATTTATCTCGTAGTAAGCAGCCACAGACGTACGGTAAATAAAATAAAAAAGGAGAATAAAAAATGAATAAGATTGAAGGAAAAATAGTAGCAAATGGAGCAAAGATAGGAATCGTAGCAGCAAGATTTAATGAATTTATTGTTTCAAAGCTTGTAGGCGGTGCTGAAGATGCATTACTCCGTCACGATGTAAAAGAAGAAGATATCACGGTGGCATGGGTACCGGGAGCATTTGAAATTCCGCTTGCTGCAAAGAAGATGGCTATGAGTGGCAAGTATGATGCAGTAATCTGTCTCGGTACGGTAATCAGAGGTGCAACAAGTCATTATGATTATGTATGTAATGAGGTATCAAAGGGTGTTGCTGCCGTTTCACTGGAATCGGGAATACCTGTTATGTTTGGCGTTGTAACAACTGAAAATATTGAACAGGCTATTGAACGTGCAGGAACAAAGGCGGGCAACAAGGGATATGACTGTGCTTTGGGCGCACTTGAGATGATAGATTTAATGAGGAAGATGCAATAATGAGTAAAGATAGAAAGATACTTTTCTTTGATATTGACGGAACGCTAATCACAGAGGACGGAAAAAGGTATTTTCCTGAAAGTGCAAAAAGGGCACTTGCTCTTGCCAGAGAGAAGGGGCATCTTGTATTTATAAATACGGGAAGGGTATATTGTAATATTACGGAAGAAATAAAGTCAGCCGGATTTGATGGCTTTGTATGTGGATGCGGCACCTGCGTGATATATCAGGATAATGTGCTGTTTCATAATAAGCTGACGGCGGATATGTGCCGGGATATGGCGTTGGCTTGCAGACGTTATCATATGTATGGACTTTATGAGCATAAGGATAAGGTTTATATAGATGGTAAAAATAAGGACAATGAGCTTCTTTTGGAAATGACTGCCTATTTCAGAAATAATGGAATTTTTGTAGGTGAGGATATAGAATCGAAAGATTTCATATTTGACAAATTCTGTGCATGGTACGATGGTGAAAATGAATCGTTACCTGAGTTCGTAGATTATGTAAACCAACATTTTGACTATATAGACAGAGAAGGAAATTTCTGTGAGATCGTGCCAAAGGGATATAATAAAGCTACGGGAATTAAATTTTTGCTGAATTATTTTAATCTGCCACTTGAAAATGCATATGCATTTGGAGACGGAAATAATGATGAGCCTATGTTGTCTTATGTTCCAAATAGTATTATAATGGCAAAAGGACCTGATGAACTCAAGAAAAAGGTGATGCTGGTTACTGAGGACGCAGAGTTCGATGGAATATATAATGCGATGAAGAAATTGGAGATTATTTAATGGAAGAAGATTACAAGAAGGTTACAATGGTTGACCAAATCGCAATTGCTGTCAGCAGTCCCAAAAATTATAAACAGCTTACAGGACTTAAGACAGGAAAGCTAGTGGCTTTTATGTTTGTAATTACATTTTTGCTGGTATTCATTGAATTTGGTATTAACACCCTTACATTTGTGGCAAAAACAGGCGGTTTTAAAAATCTGGCATTAAACAAGATTCCCGAATTTACCTATGATGGCGAAAAGCTTGAAATGGACGGCAATATGGAGCTTGCTGTTGGCGAAATGATAATATATGTAGATACCGAAAAGGACAGACTGAGTCTTGACGATATAGATGAGGATGGCGCATATATTGCAATGGGAAAAGAAAATATAGTAATGGGCATCGTCAGCAGCGGTCAGACTTATGAATATATGAATTATAATTTATCACTGCTGTTTCCTGTCAACTTTGACAATAATAAGCTGGCAGAGCTTGCACCGTCATTTTATGTATACCTTATCATTGCATATGTTATCAATATGATAGGGAAGGCTATTAAAATATTGTTATATGCACTTGTTCTATCTATAGTGGGGCGCGTTGTTGCGAATAATTTTCATACGGGATTAAATTATGGACAGGTATTCAAGGTTTGTATTTATGCGCTTACTTTACCTATGCTGCTTGCAGCAGTCAATTTTGCAGTGGGATATTTTATATCAGGGGCATTTTTAATGATAATAAATGTGTTTGTAGTATTTATGTTTATTAACAGAGGAATTCTTAGCCATATAAATATGACTAAGCCGCCGCAGGATTTATTCTAGGGAGATTGTATGGAGATTGAGAAAAAGTATTTAATTAAGAAGATTCCAATTGATTTGTCCGGCTGTAAGGCCGTTAAGCTGGAACAGGGATATATAGCTGTTCAGCCCGTGATAAGAATAAGAAGGGCGGATGGCCAATATATTCTTACAGTAAAGTCTAAGGGGTTATTGGCAAGGCAGGAGTATGAGTTGTTTTTGTCAGAGGAAGAATATATTTCCCTGTTGGATAAGGTAGAGGGAAATGTTCTTTCAAAGACAAGATATATCATACCACTTACAGCTACAAGCGGAACATGTGGAGATGTGTTAGAAGACAAGAAGCTGAATATTGAGCTGGATATATTTGAAGGCGATTTTAAGGGACTTATATATGCAGAGGTGGAATTTCCATCTTGTGAGATGGCGGAAGCATTTGTGCCGCCTGATTGGTTCTACAGGGATGTTACATTTGATAACCGCTTTCATAACAGTTCACTCAGCAGCATGGATAAAACAGATATTGATGCTTTTATAAAAGCAGCCAGATGATTTGATAAGGAGGATATAATGAAGGTCAGAGTATTATTTGCAACAGGTAATGAAGAGGTTGAAGCACTAACCGTAGTGGATTTATTAAGACGTGCAGGAATTGAGTGCCTTATGGTTTCGTCAGAGGATACGGATACCATAACCAGCTCTCATAATGTAACAATTAAAATGGATGAGAAGATTTCGGAAATATCGGATGATGCTGATATGATTGTGCTTCCGGGTGGAATACCGGGTGTGCCGAATTTTATTGCAAACCCTAAGGTTAAAGAGCTTGTGGTAAAGCAATATGAAGCGGGGAAATATGTAGCAGCCATATGTGCCGCACCAACAGCCCTTGGCGCATTTGGTATATTAAAGGATAAGAGGGCTGTCTGCTATCCGGGTATGGAGGATAAGCTTGGCTGTGCAGAGGTTGTTATGGACAGTGTTGTAAAGGATGGAAATGTAATAACGAGCCGGGGACTTGGTACTGCAATACCTTTTGGACTTGCTTTGGTTGAGTGCCTGAAGGATAAGGCATGTGCTGATGAAATTGCAAAGAAAATAGTTTATGAATATTAAAATATCAGTAAGAAATCTTGTAGAATTTATATTCAGAAGCGGCGATATCAGTGATAGCAGTAGTGGGACTCTGTCTAAAGAGGCTATGAATGCAGGAAGCAGAATTCATAGAAAGCTTCAGAAAAAGGCAGGGTCTTATTATAATGCAGAAGTTCCGCTTTCACTTACTGTAAGTCGTGATGATTACAATGTTACGGTAGAGGGCAGAGCAGATGGAATTATCGATATGCGCCATGAGAAGGTAAAAGCAGATGCCGAAAATATAGATAATGAAGATACAAATGTGATAAAAACCGTTGAGACGAACACAGAAATCATCAATTCAGATGATAGAGAGACTAGGCATAAGCCGTCTGTGACGATAGATGAAATAAAGGGTGTATATAAAAAGCTTTCGGATATCGAAGAGCCGATTAAGGTTCATAAGGCACAGGCTATGTGTTATGCATATATATATGCCATGAAAAATGATATAAAAAGCATATCGGTTCAGATGACTTATGTAAACCTGGATACAGAGGAGATTAAACGCTTTACTGAAATTTTTGCTTTTGAATATTTGGAGAAATGGTATTCGGATTTAATTGATGAGCTTCTTAAATGGGTAGACTATGCCGTGTCTCATGGAGACGAAAGGAACGAAACCATAGAGGCGCTGGAGTTCCCGTTTGAATACAGAAAAGGGCAGAAGGACATGGTTGCCTGTGTCTATAAGGCGATTGAAGGGGAGAAGCATTTGTTTGTTCAGGCGCCTACAGGTATAGGGAAGACAATGGCAGCAATATATCCAACCATAAAATCATTTGCAACAGGACTTACGACAAAGTTTTTTTATCTTACGGCGAAAACAATAGCACACACTGCTCCGGCAGCAGCAATTGAGCTTCTTAGAAATCAGGGACTTGTATTTCAGACAGTGACATTAACGGCAAAGGAAAAGATATGCCCATTATCCGAAATGGATTGCAGCGCTGAGAGCTGTCCATATGCAAAGGGACATTTTGACAGAATAAATGATGCACTTTATGCTCTAATCACGAATGAAGAACGTATAGACAGAGATGTTGTTACTTCATATGCAGATAAGCATAAGGTCTGTCCGTTTGAACTCAGCCTTGACGCGGCTTTATTTGCCGACGGAATCATATGCGACTATAATTATGTATTTGACCCAAGGGTAAATCTGAAACGCTTTTTTGCAAATGAAGGCGGCGCAGGCGGCAGATATACATTTCTTGTAGACGAAGCACATAATCTGGTGGATAGGGCTTCTTCCATGTATAGTGCCACGCTTATAAAAGAGGATTTTCTTGCCGTAAAGAAAATGATAAAGAAATACAGTGAGAAAACGGCACGGAGTATAGATAAATGTAATAAGGAGCTGCTTGTTATGAAGAAGGCTTTGGCAGATGACAGCTATCAGGTGCTTACAGGTCTGGGCGATATCCATTTTAAGCTTTTGAATCTTCATTCGGCTATGGAGAGCTTTCTGGAGGATTACAAGCATATACCGGAGCGCAAAGATGTACTTGATTTCTATTTTAAATTGACAAGCTTTCTGAATATATCGGATTTGGTAGATGACAGCTATGTCATATATGATGAGCTTCTTTATGATGGAAGATTTATGCTTAAAGAGTATTGTGTCCATCCTGCAAATAATCTGAAGACATGTCTTGATAAGGGGATAGCGACAATATTTTTTTCTGCCACTATATTGCCTGTAAAATATTATATGGAGATGCTTTCAAATCAGCCGGAGGATTATGCTATTTATATTCCATCTCCATTTGAGCAGGCGAACAGAAGAATCATGCTGGGACTTGATGTTACTACTCGGTATAACAGACGTACAGAGCAGGAATATATAAATATTTATTGCTACATAAAAAGTCTTGTATGTGGCAAACAGGGTAATTATATGGTTTTCTTCCCGTCTTATCAGATGCTGAATAAGGTTTATGAAATCGCCGCCTTAGATGAATCAAATCATAATGTTCATATATTGTTACAAAATGCACATATGAATGAAGCTGAAAGAGAAGCTTTCCTGAGGGAATTTGAAGAAAAGGATAATGTGCTTGCATTATGTATTATGGGAGGGATATTCTCAGAAGGAATTGATTTGACCGGTGATAAGCTGATTGGTGCGATTGTGGTCGGACCGGGACTTCCGCAGGTATGTAATGAAAGACGCATCATGATGGATTATTTTAATAATAGAAATGCTGTGGATATACAGTCTCCATATCAGAGAGGACAGGATGGATTTCAGTATGCATATCTTTATCCGGGAATTAATAAAGTATTTCAGGCGGCAGGCAGAGTCATTCGTACCGAATCAGACAGAGGAATTATATTGCTGCTGGATGAGAGATTTGCGGCAAGGGAATACAGTCAGTTATTTCCTGTTGAGTGGAACGATTATATGTGTGTAACCCGAAATAATGTAAAGCAGAGAATCGCGGATTTCTGGGAGATGTAATAAATGTATATCATATTTACGGAATCTGTCGAAGGATAAATAGCCAGCTTTGAAAGGAAAAAATAATTCGCACTATTTTTACAGAAAACAAGCCTC
>CAZATW010000029.1:0-34043 GCA_964488185.1 uncultured Coprococcus sp.
TCAGCTAACGCTGACACGAATCCCGCGCCAAGACTCGCGAGCGAGTCTTGAATAGGGAATCTAGTGATAGTTGTGTACTTATAGAGTAGTATGTGAACTTTAGTATGAAGCTGTACAGAGTAGGTATTATCGAGTTTATTTAAAATTAAATGATTAAACATTTAGATATATAAAATATCTTTGATAGTGTAATTTTGTAAGGAAAAAAATTAATTTGAGTATTATTTTGTACGATATTCTTATTATTAATATTTTTTATAGGAGAGCAAGTATAGATGAAGCTTATACGGGAAATTAAAAGAGGAAATACATTTCACGGAATATTTCTTGATGTGCAATTACAGGATGAAAACGGATTTGATATTTCAAAGGAGATTAGGGGATACCTTGAAAATACATATGTAGTGTTAGTGTCAGAATTTATAAATCATGCGGTATCTGGCTATAGAGTAGATGCATGCAGATTTTTGCTAAAAGCTATTGATATGTTATGTGAGAGTAAGTTAAACGGTTTATTATGACCTTTTTTTAGTTTTTGACAAATTTTTGTAAGTTTTGCCAAATAGCTCGAAAAAGAAATGTGAATATAATATTGTATATATAACTTTACAAATTATATTTTTTCTATTTTTGTTAATATTCTATATGTATTATTACTATATTTGCAGATGGTTATTACACGATGAATGGATATTATTATTATTCTGTTAAAACATATAAAAATAATAGTTACACATTTAGTACCACTTATTAGGCAATAAGGCAACAGAAAAAGACTGTCAGGTGTGTGGTTATTAAATTAACTTCACATTTGATGGTTGCCATTATTTATTTATGGGAGGATCTGTATAATGCGGAAATGTTTTATAATCACTATGTTTTTTATACTTATACTTTCTTGTACAGCGTGCAGAGAAAATGATGACGATAAGCAAAATTTCCTTGGGGGATATGGAGAGATAACACAAGGAGCATATGCTGATGCATATATATCATGTTTTTTTGAGGATGATATTTATATTTATTTCGACAATTATAAAATAAATAAAGAGTCAGGGCAGTGTATGAATTTGTGTGATGTGCCAGGGTGTAAGCATGATAATCCTAAATGTGTAGAGTACAAATATGGAAATAGGATTTTTCCGGGATATAATCATATATTTTATACAGAAGGAAAAAAGATTTTTGAAATAAATGAAGAAGGCGACACGGAATATATTGCGACTATTGACACTGATAGTAATGGAATTGCTTTAGCTGAAAATGTAAATATTGAAAGTGTCCGTCCAATTAATGAGAGTGTCGTGTTTATATCATGTGGAGAAGCAAGCTGTTTATATAATATAAAGACGAATGAAAAGATTTATACATTCACTTTTATGTGTTGTGGAAATGAGAATGAAATATATTATTACGATACTGTGCTTGAAGGGATAGTAAAAGTGAATGTTCAGACTATGGAAACCAAGCCTCTTGAAAATACAAAATTAGTATATCCGTGCTTTTGTATAAATGACAAATTATACTGCAATACGGAAACCGGAGCGATATGCAGTATAGACCAAGTGGGTAATATTGAAGTATGTTTGGCTGAAGAAGGTATGAAGTATACTTTGTTAGGAATGTATAGTGAAAGAATTTATTATTTGTTGACAGATTTGGATATAGTGTCAGGCGAATATACAATTTGCGATTTGTATTCTTCCTTGCCTGACGGAACGGAAAGTGAGAAGATAGATACACAAAATTTAGAGCCGAATATGAGCAGTTTTTTAGGTATAGATACATTATTTTTACTTGAAACTGGAAAATTTGGTGGCGTTAAATCTGTATTTGCATATGGATTCGATTCTAAGACTGTAAATACATATGTTATTGAGAATAATGAAGATAACGTATCTAATATAGTGAACTCCTATGAGCCTGTTGATACAACTGAAACAGACAGTGAGGAACTGGGTCCGAAGAAATCATTTGCTATGGCTACAAATTTTTATACAGAAGTGGTTGATACATTAACGGGAAACGAATCTCAGATTAGGCAGGAGTCTATGCCATTTAAAGCAGACGGCAATCAGTTGAAAACAACTTTTTATTATAATGTAGATGCTGAGGGATATCCGCTGGAGGGATATATATATATATATTTGTTATGTGCGATGGTATTCTCCAACCTTTATCAATAGATGGTAACGAGAAAGCATTAGTCAACATGGTTAAATATAGAAATAACGAGGAAATGTATGCGGAAATTGAATTCACATTAGAGAATTCTTCGAGTAATCAAGAGATAGTAATTGGCTACTATTTATCAGATTCAATAATTACCGATGATTTTGATACATTTGGAGATTATAACGAAGCAATATCGTATACGAAATTTATATATGAATTAAAAGATGGGTATACCTTGGAGAAAAAGTCGCTTCCTGAGATTCAATCTGAAAAGGAATTTGAAGATATCTATACCTGTGAAGACAAAGAAAAATATGCGGATGTGGTTAATACAGATATTGCATTAATATCAGATTCTATTCCTATAAAACAGCAAAAGGAACGCTGGAGTCTCCAGTTTGAAAATGATTCTTCCTGTTATGCGGTATTTCATTCCCAGAGTGGCTTTTATAATATGTATCTTCTTATAGATAATATACCTGTTCCAATATATGAGGGCGAGGAATGTGTAAGTTGTAATATAAGTGGAGAAGCCAATACAGTTGTATTTGATGTTGATATAGATAAATTCATAAATGATGAAGAAAAGCATAGCGCTAAAATTATGATATATGACAAGCAGGAGAATAATGTAAAATTGTATCCGGCTCAGATTATTCAAAAAAAGGATTGATGTATTTGTTTTTTTTAGAAATTAAAAAATTATTGAAAACAAAAGGAATAGGAATATCAGTTGCCATTATATTTTTGTGCATGGTTTTAAATGCGGTTAATAATGCGGGTATGCTGAATCGTTTTAAAACGGATATAGTGCATGATGAAACGGAGGAGAACATTGCAAAATATCAGAAAAGATTATTTGATGAGTATAGCGGTACGGAATTTTCTGATGAGAAATATCAGGAAATGCTGATAGAATATAACAAGTTGTATAATGGCACAGATGAAATTATAGGAAATGAAAAAGGCATATATGGACCGTCTAAGAAGTATGACTCATATATATATTCGACAATGCTTGAGATGATGCAATATTTACAGGTATTTCAGGAAGATTTAGATGATTTGATAAGAAGTATGGAACAAATCAGGGAAAATAATAGAAATCTGGGTAAATATTCGGACGAATATAAGGAAAAGGAAGCAACTGTGGCAATTGAAGCTTACTCGAATATACAAGATAACATTGAGGTGAAATTATGCTATACCATAAGTGCATTCTGGTATTGCTTTAGTGGCTCGGAAGGTGCTAATAGCTTTAATTTTCAGCTTTTATTAATTTTTATATGTTGTATAATTACGATTTATTTTACAAGCGAATACGAAGGTAAGATGATTCAAATGACATACACAACATATAAAGGAAGATTACATTTATTTGTGGTAAAAAATAAAATTGTTTTAATGGTCAGTATCCTAATTACAGTATTTAGCTGTATTGTTGATGCTGTCATGATTTCATGGTATATAGGAGGAATGACAGATGCGCTAAAGCAGCCTATTCAGTTGATTTGTGATAGTAATGCAGGGGCTTTTGCAGAATTTTGTCCATTTAATATTTCGTTTGGGCAATATATATTATTATCCTGTTTTATGAAATTTACGGCGTTTTATTTTGTAGCGAATATCTGTGTTCTGGTGTCCGTGTGGATTAGAAGAGGGATCGTGTCAATAGTGACATCTATTTTGCTAAATGTAGGGCTGTTGCAATTTACGATATATGCATCGCAGAGGGATTTATCGATTTATGAACAAAAATCGGTAGTATTAAACAAAATCTTTATTTGGTTAAAGACATATTCACCTTTGTCTTTATTATGGAGCAAAGACTACATAACGTCATATGATGCTGTCAGATTTTTTAATACACCAGTACATCGTATTCAATTTGCTTTGGTGTTCGCATGGATTTTAATTGTAGTTGTTTTGGTTATAAATGCATGTCTGTATTGTAGGAGGAGTAATTCGAGTGAGATTAGAATTAGTAAATTTATCAAAAAAGTATGGAAAAACAGAAGCATTGCATGATTTTAGTGTTACCCTTGAAAATGGTATCTATGGCTTACTGGGACCGAATGGCGCCGGAAAGTCAACTTTGATGAATATTATTACAGGCTTAATGAAGCCTACAGGTGGAGAAGTTTTATTTGATGGTCAAAATATAGATAAAATGGGAAAGGAATATAGAAAAATATTGGGATATCTTCCGCAGAACCCAGGGCTTTATCCTTTTTATACTGGGATACAGCTCCTTTCATATTTTGCAAATTTAAAGGCAGTAGATGCTTCTCAGGAGAGGCTTTATGAATTGCTTGAACTGGTTCATTTGTCAAAGGATGCTGATAAAAAGGTTGGCGAATACTCGGGAGGCATGAAGAAACGTATAGGTATCGCCATAGCACTATTAAATAATCCAAAGCTTTTGGTTATGGATGAGCCAACAGCGGGGCTTGACCCTAAGGAACGTATACGCTTTAGAAGTATTGTGAGTAAAATTAAGTATGAAAGTATAATTATAATTTCCACACATATTGTATCTGATGTAGAGCATATTGCGGATGATATAATATTAATGAACGAGGGAAATTTACTTGCTCATGACAAATATAATAATCTTATTGACAATATGAAAAATAATGTATGGTACGTAGATGTTGACAATGAAAAGGTTCTGGAATATTTGAAAAAATATAAAATTGTGAATGTGGTAAATATAGATAGAGAACATTCTCGACTTAGGATAATTGGAGAAAATAAGCTACTTGAAAATTCACAGCCCGTATATCCTACACTTGAAGATATTTATATGTATTATTTTGGGAGTGATGATTAGGTGTTTAAAGATGAACTAAAAAAATATATAGGCAAGCTTGTATTGTTATTTCTGATATTTGGAATTGGGTATTTTTTGATGCTGATGATTAATCATACTTCTATTGAATCCAGAGTTCGTCAATATTACGAGGAATATATAGGAGCTCTGGAGGGACCTTTGGGTTCAGAGAAGGAATCGTATATAGCAGATGAATATGAGCGTGTAACTGTTGTTATAGAAAAGGCGGGGAATAGTATTCAAAATGGCGAACAGATTGATTTTGATAAGGTGGACTATGCATTAGAACATGAGAAGGCTTGGCAAATGGTATATGACAGATATATGAATTTAGTTAGATTAGAAGACTTGGAGGATCGTGTATTTTATAATGACCTTGACCTTCAGGATTATCTAAAAAATAGCAGGATCAATTATTTTGAGATTTTTCTCCTAGTGGTAATTGCTTTGTATGCGGTTACAAGTGATTTCCACGATGGAAGGCATGTTATTATAAAAACTACATATAAGGGTAATGTTAAGTATATCTTGACGAAGCAGAATGCTCTCGTATGTATAGCTATATCCGTAGTTGTTTTATTCTTAATAATAGAATTTATTTACATAACAGTTAGAAATAATTTAAGTATGCTGTCGCTTCCTATTAAAAGTATGTGTGATTTTTCTGGACTGAAATGGAGTGTTTCCGTTGGGGAGTATCTTCTGCTTAGGGGAATCAATCACGTTATCTGGTGCGTTGTTATGGTGCTTATAATGTGTATGATTGGACTATTGATAAAAAAGCTTCAGACGGGATTGTTTATAGGTCTTGTCACTTTAATAATTCCTCTTGCGTTAAAAGACATATTTGATAAAAAATTGTTGATATGGATATACAGCATTCATTTGGATAAGGATTTCTCATTATGTAATTATGGTTTGGTACCTGTGGGAATAGCTGCAATGTTAGCCATTATTATATATATAATTAATGTTTTTTTGTGGAAAACATCAAAATGCAATACGAATGCCGAATAAGTATAAATAATTGTAAAATTATGCCAAAATGATACGGAAAGTTTACTAAAATGATGCAATTCAAAACTAATATATAACCCATAGCAGATAGAAGCTTCTACAAAAGATTATACATAGAGGAGATGAAAGCCTATGGGTATGAGCTGAGATTGATTATAAACAGTTGCCAATAAAAAATGTTTTACGCCTATACCATTTCCAGCACATTCAGCTTTGGCAAAATGTTTTGTCGGTCTCAAAAGAAAATGAGGATATCCCCATATATGAATTTATTTTCATAAAAAGGGATATCCTCATTTATTTTTGGAGAAGAAAGCTGTAAACCGTATTTATGTGTTTGAATATATGTTTTTTATGTACAAGTAAAATGGCATATTATCTTAATATAGAAATATGGCAAAATATAATTTGGCTCAAGTTCTTGCATAAAATGTTGAATTGTCTGAAAAACTGGTGTAATATAATTGTCTATAGTTGTTATCATATTTAAATAGGCATGATTATATAGCGTAGGTCATACATAACAGCAGATGTACCATATAAATAATAAAATATTGAAAGGCTAATATTATACGGGAGGAATTGAAGTGTTAATTGGTAAAACACCCAGACAGAAAGGATTGAATATCATAATCGTGGGCTGTGGCAAGGTTGGTGCTGCCATATTAAAGCAGCTTTGTAAAGAGGGACACGATATAACTATTATCGATAAAAATTCGGAGAAGGTTTCAACATATGCGAATATGTATGATGTCATGGGTATTATTGGAAACGGTGCCAGTCATAGTGTTCAGATGGAAGCCGGTATAGAAAATGCTGATTTGATAATATCGGTTACTGATTCAGATGAACTTAATATCCTATGCTGTACGATAGCGAAGCAGGTGGGTGACTGTGCGGCTATAGCCAGAGTCAGAAATCCGGAATACAGCAAAGAGGTTGGATATTTAAAGGATAAGCTGGGACTTACCATGATTATCAATCCGGAGCTTGAGACGGCAGCGGAGATTGCGAGGGTGTTGTATCTGCCGACTGCACTTGAGATAAACTCCTTTGCTCATGGCGGGGCAGAAATGATTAAGTTTAAAATTCCTGAAAAGAACCTGCTTGCAGGTATTAGTATTGCTGAACTGGGTAAACAGCTTGCGGACAAATCAAATTCCATCAATATTTTGATATGTGCCATTGAACGAGAAGGAAGGGTGTATATTCCATCAGGTAATTTTGTTATGGAGCCGTATGATGTGATTTCATTTGTCAGTACGAGGGCAATGTCCAAAGCATTTATGGAATATATAGGCTTTAAAACAGCCAGAGTAAAGGATACGTTGATAGTTGGCGGCGGTGATGTGGCATATTATCTGGCAAAGCAGCTTATTAATATGGGCATTGAGGTCAAAATAATAGAAAGCAATAAAGACCGATGCGAGGAACTTAGTATCCTTCTTCCGAGGGCTGTCGTTATCAATGGCGATGGAACGGATCAGGATATCCTGAAGGAAGAGGGGCTTGCGTATATGGAATCATTTGTTCCTTTGACTGGTATAGATGAGGAGAATATTTTATTGACACTACATGCCAGACATGAGTCGAATGCCAAGGTAATTACAAAAATAAACAGAAGTAATTTTAAAGAGGTAATTAGTAATCTGGATTTGGGCAGTGTCGTTTATCCAAGTAATATTACGTCTGAGACGATTATTGCCTATGTAAGAGCTAAGAAAAACTCTGAGAGCAGCAATATTGAGACCTTGTACCATATGTTTGATTCCAGAGTTGAAGCCATAGAGTTTCATGTAGGAGAGGAGTCTGCTGTTACGGATATACCGCTTAAGGATTTGAAGATTAAGAAAAATATACTTATTACATTTATAAACAGGAATGGTTCTATCATACTCCCAAGTGGACAGGATTCTATCCAAAAGGGAGATACGGCTATGATAGTTACCACGCATACCGGATTTAAAGATATTACAGATATATTGGAGTAACCAGAATTGTTATGAACAGGTCAATGATAGTATATATATTAGGTCATGTAATCAAGCTGGAGGGAGTCATGATGATGCTCCCTTGTCTTGTCGCACTCTATTATAAAGAAAAGACGGGATTATCTTTCATTGTGGTAGGGGCGATATGTGTTCTGATTGGAGTGGTATTAACTGTAAGAAAACCAAAGAATCATGTGTTTTATTTGAAGGAAGGTTGTATCGCTACTGCGTTTAGCTGGATTTTCCTCAGCTTTTTCGGATGTCTGCCATTTGTCTTGTCAGGAGAAATACCATCATTTACAGATGCCTTGTTTGAAACAGTATCCGGTTTTACAACCACGGGAGCATCTGTATTAAGTGATGTTGAGGCATTATCGTACTCTATGTTGTTCTGGAGAAGCTTCACACATTGGATAGGCGGTATGGGTGTACTTGTATTTCTTCTTGCAATTATACCACTTAACGGAGGCTCACACATTAATCTTATGAAGGCGGAAAGCCCGGGCCCTTCTGTAGGAAAGCTGGTTCCGAAGGTAAAGCATACAGCAAGAATTCTGTATATAATCTATTTTTCACTTACCATCATTGAAATTATTTTTCTTCTTGCAGGAAGAATGCCGATATTTGATGCCCTGTGTACTGCATTTGGAACTGCCGGAACGGGTGGTTTCGGAATAAAAAATGACAGTATGATGAGCTATTCCCCGTATATCCAGTGGGTAGTAACAATATTTATGATACTTTTCGGCGTGAATTTTAATGCTTACTATTATATTATTTTTAGGAATATAAAGAAAGCATTGTGCATGGAAGAGGTTCGGTATTATTTCCTGATTATTCTTGCTTCTGTTGGTATTATATTTGTCAATCTGCTTGATACGGCAGCAAAAGCGGCAGACTCTATCAGGCATGCCGCATTTCAGGTTGCGTCCATTATAACCACGACCGGATTTTCAACTGTGGATTTCAATTTGTGGTCCCAAACCAGCAAGACGGTACTTGTGCTTTTGATGTTTATAGGTGCATGTGCAGGAAGTACGGGCGGCGGTATCAAGGTGTCGAGATTTGTTGTGCTTGTTAAAACTGTGGGCAAGGAGCTTACTGCATATCTTCACCCGAAGGGAGTAAAAAAGATAAAAATCGACGGAAAGCCTGTAGAGCATGAGGTTGTAAGAGCCATAAATGTTTATTTCATTTCCTTTATGATTATTTTTGCAGCGTCCGTATTTCTGATCTCTTTTGAGGGGAAGGATTTGATTACGAATTTTACGGCTGTTGCAGCTACTATCAATAATATTGGTCCGGGACTTGAAATGGTAGGACCGACGCAGAACTTTGGTGTATTTGGACATTTTTCCAAATATGTTCTAATGTTTGATATGCTGGCAGGAAGACTGGAACTGTTCCCACTTCTTGTATTATTTAATCCTGTATTATGGAAGGAATTCTTTAAAACAAGAACAAGGAAATAAAGCTGGAAATATTACGCATATTATATTTATATGAAACCTGGCTTAACAAATCTTACAAGAAAAATATCATGTAATATTTTGTCATATAAACATGCTATAATCTTTGCGTAGGCGAGGTTGGCATGGCGGAGAAAAGGTATAGGCGAAAATAAATATGCGAAAGGTGATATCGGTGAAATGGAAGAAAAGAATAAGGTTTTGATTGTAGATGATGAAGCAGATATAAGACAACTGCTTAATATATATTTGAAGAAAAGCGGATATGAAGTGTTAGAGGCGGCAAATGGTATGCAGGCTATAGATGCAGTTAGGGAAAACACAGACATAGACCTTGTAGTTATGGATATTATGATGCCCGGGATATCGGGAATAGATGCCTGTAAGACTATAAGGGAATTTTCTGCTGTACCTGTTATGTTCCTTACGGCGAAGACACAGGAGCCTGTACAGGAGCAGGCATATGGAACGGGCGGAGATGATTTCCTTGGTAAGCCCTTTACACAGGAAGAGTTTAACAGAAAGGTAAATGCACTAATACGAAGATATAATGTATATAGAGGTAAAGAAGAAAGTAATGTGCAGATAATTTCTGTTGGGAATATATCAATAGATACTTATAAGCGTGTCGTAACAAAGAATGGCGAGAATATCAAATTGACAGATAAGGAATATGCGTTGCTTGTATTCTTGGTGGAAAACAGGGGAAAATCATGGAGCCTTGAGGCTCTTTACGAGAATATCTGGCAGGAAAAGTATTTACCATCATCTTCAAATACCGTTATGGTTCATGTGCTTAGATTAAGGCAGAAGATAGAGGAGAATCCGGCCCAGCCTGATATAATCAGAACGATATATGGAAAGGGATATCAAGTTGACTAAACCCGGGCGACTTACACTTAGTATAAAGCTGTTGATAGTGATAATAGGAGGACTTGCATTTTCAACGGTTATTTTTTTCCTGAATGCATATATCATATCATCATATCTGCAGAATGTATACTTAAGTGAGGATAATACAAAGAAAAGAAATAATGAACATATAGAAAAATTTTCGGAATATGTCAGGAATAATAAGGTTGCAGCCTCCGATATAAAGGCGATACTGAGCTGGCAGGAGAAAGAAAATAATGTCTATATTCTTGTCTATGAAAATGATGAGATAATTTATGATTCAACCTGGTGGGCAAACAGGCGTAATCGTAATTTTCTGGATAAATTTGCCATAACGGACAAGAACACAGGAGATGTGGTTATATCCGAAACCGAGAAGAAAGAAATTTTAAGGCAGATTAAGCTGAAACGTGAATCGGGCAATTCAGATAATAATAGTACAACTGTAATAACAGAAGAATCTACGGAGGATGCCACTGTAGTAACAACACAAGTGACTACGGAAGAGTCAGTACAGGATGATAATCCGAATGTAGCTTATAATAATCCTTATGACAAGGAAACGCGCTCCGATAACCCGAAATATTATGTGGTAACAGAAGGTAATGAAACAAATGAAACCCAGCAATATGGCTTTTATCCCGTTAAGTTTGCTGATGGAGTATTTGATGTATGTATACTTGACTATTCCGAATCAACAGTATATGGATATTGTCTCGTGTTTTCATTCTTTTTAAGTTGTCTTGTACTGGTTGCGATTATAGTAATATATCACCGTATGGAGATAAAACGAGTAATAAGACTTACAAATGAAGTTAAGAGTATTGAATCTTTAGACATTGATAATCCTATTTCATTGAAGGGCAGAGATGAAATATATGATTTGTCGGTAAGTGTCGATAATATGAGAAACAGAATTATTGACAAGATGAGTAAGGAGAAAGCGGCATGGCAGGCAAATAGTGATTTGGTTACGGCTATGGCACATGATATCAGGACTCCACTAACTGTACTCGCCGGATATCTGGATTTGATTAAGAATAAGGATTACAGCTCGGAGAAGGAGTTATTCCAATATATAGATATAAGCGTTGACAAGGCAGAACAGCTCAAAGACTTGTCCGATAAGTTGTTCAGGTATTTCTATGTCTATTCAAAAGATGACGATAAAATTGAACTGGAGGAATTTGAGGCATCAAGTCTGTTTAATCAGCTGATTGGCGAGTATGTAATTCTCCTTGAAGAGAAAGGCTTTACTTTTAAGATAGATACATTTAATCATTCTGCAAGTATCAAAGTAGATATACAATATTTGAAACGGCTTACAGATAATATATTTACAAATATAAGAAAGTATGCAGATCAATCAAAGCCTGTTAAAATAACGCATACAATTCATAGGGATAAAATTTCTATGAGAGTGAGAAATGAGATAAGTAAGGAACGTAATTCTGCTGAAAGCACGCGTATAGGCATTCAGACATGTGAGAAAATTGCGGAGCAGATGGGTGGCAGATTCCGGACTGAGGAGAAGGGGTCTGTATTCACGGTTTATATCGAATTTCCGATAGTAAGGAAGGAAAACAAAAAGGAAAATACTAGTGTATAGGCTGTTATGTTTTGGGAACACTAGCACTAGATATATGTGGAGGTGACGATGTGCGAATTTTATTTTATGATACGAAGAGATATGACAGAGCATCATTTGAAGAGATAGGAAAAGAGTATCCCTCTATAGAGGTAGACTATCTGGAGGCAGATTTGTCTGTACAGACTGCAAGACTGGCACGTGGGTATGAGGCTGTATGCGCTTTTGTCAGTTCTGATGTAGGAACTGCCGTTATAGATGAATTGGCTCAGGTAGGTGTCAAGCTCATACTTATGAGATGTGCAGGCTTTAACAATGTTGATGTAGAGAATGCAAATAATAAGGGGATAACGATTCTTCGTGTTCCGGGCTATTCACCTGAAGCAGTAGCAGAGCATGCCATGGCTCTTGCACTTGCCGTAAACAGGAGAATTCATAAAGGCTATATTAAGGTAAGAGAAAATAACTTCAGCCTTGTGGGACTTACCGGAATGAATCTATATAAAAAGACTGCCGGCATAATAGGAACCGGTAAAATAGGTGCGGCAATGTGCAGAATATGTGCAGGATTCGGGATGAAGATTTTGGCATATGATATTTATCAAAATCCGGACCTTGATTTCGTTGAATATGTATCCCTTGACAGACTTTTGGCTGAAAGTGACCTGATATCGCTTCATTGTCCTCTTACTGATGAGTCCTATCATCTGATTTGCAGCGAGACAATAGAGAAGATGAAGGATAATGTTATTCTGGTTAATACATCGAGAGGTGCCCTGATTAATACGGCTGACTTGATTGTCGGTATCAGGAACAGAAAATTTTTCGGTGTCGGACTTGATGTATATGAAGAGGAAACAAACAATGTCTTTGAGAACAGAGAGGATGATATTTTAGAGACCTCCATAACTGCACGACTTCTTTCATTTCCGAATGTTATAGTGACTTCACATCAAGGTTTCCTGACAGTAGAAGCGCTTGCTTCCATAAGCAGGACAACATATGACAACGCTATGGCATTTGTATCAGGTGACATCAAGCAGGAAAATGTTGTAGGGAAGCTCGCTGATGACTAAATAATCACTAAAGTAACTGGCGTTCCGCATAGGTTTAGGTTATACTTATATGGAACGCCATATTTAATTTTGCGTAAAGCGTTTTGTTAGGGTATCGGTAATCAATAATATAGCAGGAAGGAAAAGTGTAATGGAGAGAGAAATTTTAATAGACGAAATTGTAAAAATGGAGTGGAAAGCATTTGATAAGGTAAAGAATGAGGGCGGAAGAGCCGATTGTCAGGATGACTGGGAGACATTCAGTATTATGAGAAAAAGTCAGTATATGACATGGAATGAGGAGCTTCTTGCCAGCTGGCATCAGGACCTTATGGAGGCTGAGGAAGCAGATGTGAATTTGATTACATATAAGTATGGTTATATGATGGAAAGTACAGCTCCTGACAGATTTGCAGAAATCAAGAATAATATGCCTGAAATCTCTTTGGAAAAAAGAAAGATTATCAATCAGATAACAGCCATTCAGGTAGGATGGATGGAGGAATTTGCAGCTGAATATCCAAGACTTGCAGGAAATGCAAGGTCCATACATACATCAGAGGACAATAGATATAATACATCAGCGGAGACATATTTGAGAGGCGAGCTGATGACATATTCAGACAGGACACTTATACTTTATGGCAGATTTATAGCAGCGCTTGCGTCTGCCGGTAAGAACCTGAACCGACTGACGATGGAAAATACTGTAAAACTGTATGGATATGAGACACTGGAGGATGCAGAAAGGGTGATTTAATGGATATTAATAAGGTTCTTGAGGGACTGGACAGATTATTTGCAGAGAATCGAATCAATGAGGTGGAAGAATATCTGATACAGGCACTTCGTGAAGCTGAGCATGAAAATGATGATGCTTCAAAGCTGTCTATCATGAATGAGCTTATTGGATTTTACCGTGTGACAAGTGAATTTGACAAGGCGATACATTATGGTGAACTAGCTGTACAAATATTAAAGTCCATGCATATGGAGACGACTATTCCATATGCAACTACATTGCTGAATATTGCAAACGCTCACAGAGCATCAGGAAATTTACAGGAAGCTTTAGAACTATATAAACAAATTGAGGTAATCTATAAGAATAATTTGGATTCGAGAGATTTTCTGATAGCAAGCTTTTACAATAATATTGCATTGCTGTATCAGGAAATGGGAGATTATGAAAGTGCTGTGGATTCGCTCAGAAATGCGCTTGCTATCGCAGAAACCTATGATAATGCGGCATCAGAGACAGCAACGACATATTCAAATCTTGGCGCATCGCTTTTGCGGTTGGGCAAAAATGAGGAAGCAAAGGAGATGCTTAAAGAAGCTATAAACAGATATGAGAAAATAGGTGAGCGCGGCTATCATTTCAGCAGTGCCCTTTCGGCTATGGGTGAATTATATTACAGGGAAGGTGACTATAACAAGTCACTTCAGTATTATGAATCCGCCGCTTCAGAGATCTATAGCGTATTTGGAGAGAACGCAGCCTATAAGGTTATGCAGGAGAATATATCGGCAGTAAAGGCAAGCATTCAGCAATCTAAGGCTTATTCCGCAGTCGGGACATGTGATAACGATGCCGAGGATAGTAAGAGGTAATATGATATGAATTACAACAGTAAGGCTATTGCCGTAATAGATGAGGTCAGAAAGGTAATAATAGGCAAGGATATCTGTGTTGCCAAAATTATGGCAGGAATTATTGCAGGTGGTAATATATTGATGGATGATGTCCCGGGGGTAGGTAAAACGACCTTAGCTTTGGCATTTTCAAATGCCATGGGACTGACAAGTAAAAGAGTTCAGTTTACCCCTGATGTACTTCCGGGAGATATCGTGGGATTTTCCATGTTTGACAAAAGGTCGGGGCAATTTGTGTATCAGCCGGGCGCTGTTATGTGTAATCTGTTTCTTGCCGATGAGATAAACAGAACATCGCCGAAAACCCAGTCTGCCCTGCTTGAAGTCATGGAGGAACGTAATGTTACCGTGGACGGTGTGACGAGAAGTGTACCGGATCCGTTTATCGTTATTGCGACTGAAAATCCTATAGGCAGTGCAGGAACTCAATTGCTTCCGGATTCACAGCTTGACAGATTTATGGTATGTCTCAAGATAGGATATCCTGATATAAAGCATGAGCTTGATATCGTAAAAGGAAGAACCACAACAAAAGGATTCGCAGATATTATGCCGGTTATATCGGCAGAAAGACTGAAGGCAATAAAACAAGAGGTAACTCAGGTTAAGGTCAGTGAAGCGATATATGCTTATATCGGTAAGCTGGTTACGGCCACAAGAAGTAATCAATATATTGAATTGGGGGTAAGCCCCAGAGGAACCATAGCCTTAACCAGAATGGCAAAGGCATGGGCATATATAAGCAGCAGGGACTATGTCATACCGGAGGATGTAAGAATGGTGTGGGAGGATGTCGTAAGACATAGAATCCGGTTGAATTCCAAGGCGAGGGTAAATCATATTACGGAGACCGCCGTCTTAAAAGAGATTTTAGAGCATATTGAAAGACCAACCATAAGAAAAAGGAAATAAGCATTTATGAAGAGAGGCTTTTGGTACATTCTTCTTATGGGAGTATGTATCTATATCGGAATATTGAACAGAAAGGAAATATATGTGTATCTTGCCATTGTAATGGCAGCGGTTATGCTGCTTTTGTGGATGGGACTGATAATAAACTGTGCCAGAACAAAGCTGGCACTTTCTGTTGCTATACCTGTTGCAGAAAAGAGAAAACCCTTTTATCCTGCGATAGAGGTGCGGACAAAGGGAAAGCGTATACCTGCCGTTAGTGCCAGTTTCCGGTTGATTGGTGCCGGAGCGAAAATTGTACATGCAGAAGAAATGCTGCAAATTGATAATGGATATGGAAAGTGCCAGGGAGAAATTCAGCTTTCTGTAAGCGGCAGATATGAGATAGTGGCAAAAGACGTAAGAATATACGACCCGCTTAATATATTTTATGTGAGAAAACATATTAAGAAGGGTTCGTATATTTATGTTTTGCCGGCATGTTATACGGTAGCAATAGATGTGACAAAGACTACCAGAGATTTTGTTGCGGAAAGTGATATTTATGATTTCGAGAAAAGGGGCGATGATTATTCAGAGAGCTATCAGGTAAGAGAATATCAGCCCGGAGACAGAATCATGAATATAAACTGGAAAATGAGTGCCAGACTTGATGAGTTAATGGTAAAGGACCCTTCAAGGCCACTGGCATGTCCTGTAATTATCTGTATGAATCTTGCCGGCTTCGGAAAGAGAAATTATGGCAGGCAGCTTTCGATGGCGCTTGAGGCCATGGTTTCCATAAGCTACAGTATGATTTGTGTTAAAGTGCCGCATTTTATAGCCTGGTATGACCCTGTTGTGATGGATATAACGAGATATAGAATCGTTTGTGAAGAGGATGTGTATGATGCCGCTTCCAAACTTTCGATGGTAAATATTGCCGATATGACTGTGCAGGATGTCAGGGGAAAATATCAGGAGAGATTTCGCGGAGAGGAATTTACCACGATGATTGATATAGATATGTTTGGACGAATATCAAGTGGTGAATATGAATATCAGATAAAATATAAGAATCTGAAGAAGGATATAGAGGATATATATTTAAGGGTTTAGATACGGATGTTAAAGGTTTTAAAAGGAATAGTATTATGGATGCTGGCTGTTGCTATGGCATTTATGATAGAGACTATTGCAATTTCAGACGGGCTTTCCGAATATACGGGTATAAGAGAAAGCTTTGCATATATATATATCAGTTGTTTTATGATTGTGGCTGTATTGTTACTCTGGTATATGCGGAAAAATGATAATAAATGGCTTGATATTGCATTGCCTGTATGTGTTCTTGCTCTGTGGGGAGTTGCAAGACGTCATATATTATCTTTGGGGTTTAACGGTGTGCTTTGCTCTATAGCGGAGTCTATAAAAAATACCTATGGTTTTGATTCAGATATTACGCTTTCTCATGAAATAACAGCTGCATGTCTGAGAGAATCGATACTATTTGTAATGGCAATTATAATGTTTTTTATAATTTTTCTTATAGAAAGATGCGAAAGTATGAGTCTTGCTGTGGGGTTTGCCACATTATTTATGGTGCTTTCGGCATCTATTAATCTGACTCCAAATGCGGCAGCGTTGATTGTAACCTTTGCTTCACTCATATCACTCAGATACATTATGGTGAGAAAAGGCAGGAATACAGGTTTTGTCACAGGAATACTCATACCAACCGTATTTCTGGGGCTTTGTATGCTGCTTTCTGCTTGGCTTAAAAAGCCTGTATTTGATGCAGGCTTGAAGGGACAGGACAAGCTTGTTGAGGTTGCAAACAGAATCGTAAAGTTGGAAGAGAAGGAAGACGACAAAAATACCGATAAAACTCATGTATCACAGTATAATACGATAGATGGAGAAAGCGTAGATTTGTCGGATGAGGTGGTTAAGCGATTCAGTCTGCCTGAGAAACCAACTGGAACATATTATTATCAGGAGCGGGTATTTAACACATATAATGACGGAAGCTGGAGTTATAATGAAGAATTATATACAGATGCACCGAACAGCTATACGCAGCTTCCAAAGTACGGACTTAACAGACTTTATGACGATATTGCAACGCTTGATTTTGGCATTGATGATAATATGGATTCAAATACCAAGATAGCAGCAAAAATAAGTGTGGTTACAGAATTTATACAGGAACATGCTTCCTATACAACGGACCCCGGCGGATTTGATGATGATGTAGATCCGGTAATATACTTTCTGTATTATAAACATAAAGGCTTCTGCGTACATTTTGCCAGTGCCGCCACATTGTCGCTTAGGGTATCGGGAATGCCGTCCAGATATGTGACGGGCTATGCTATACCGCCTTCTGCATGGAAAAGGGATGATGACGGGGGATATACGGCAGAAATATTGGAAAGCTATGGACACGCATGGGCAGAGGTATATAATCAGGAAACGGATATGTGGATTATTGCTGAGGCTACACCGGGTGGCATCGGTGATGATATAACAGGGCCTGCTACGGATGATTCTGTGCCGGACAAGGGGGATGTAAGTGAAGAAGTTCCTGACGGAGATACAAATCCTGATGCATCGTCTGAGACGTTATCATCAGAGGAAAATGCATCCGAGGAAAATGCATCAGACGAGGAATCTGCTGATAAATATTTCAGTGATGATTCAAGGTTATCTGGGGATAAAGCGGATGGAACAAGAAAATCGGCAGGCGTGCCGAAGTTTGTAACGATTGCGGTTTTAGTGATATTCATTGTAATGCTCGGTCTTTTGATATTGTGTATACGAAGGCGTATTATCGTAACAAGGCGGAGCAAAGATTTTAGAAGCAGGGACAGGCGTGGTGCCATTTATCTGATGTCGGAAGCGATATATGATATGCTGGATTTTTCCGGTATGGTGGATAAATCTGTCAGAGATGATGTGCAGTACGCAGCTACATTAGATAAACAACTTGATTTCCTGAAAGCTGGTGATTTTATGTTATTTGCAGAGCAGGTTCAGGCGGCAGTTTATGGTGAAGTCACACCTGAAGCTTCTGACATGCAGAAATATCTTAAAATGTACAGATTAATCAGGATGCATCTGTATTGGACCTTATCTATGAAAAACAGATTTGTATGGAAGCTCATCAGGTGTTATGATTGATAGAAAATGCATTTTGAAATAATGGGATTTAAAGAGAGAAACATATGGATAAGAAATTGGAATTTAAAAATGGTCTTAAAGATGGGCTGCCGATAGCGCTTGGATATTTTGCTGTAAGCTTCAGCTTTGGTATTCTGGCTATTAGAGGCGGACTTAGTACCTTGCAGGCAGCAATTACCAGTTTGACGAATATTACGAGTGCGGGACAATTTGCGGGGCTTCAGGTTATTATTGCGGGTGGTACTATAGCTGAAATGATTTTAACCCAGTTTATCATTAATCTGCGATATGGGTTAATGAGTCTGTCACTTACGCAGAAGCTTGACAAAAGTGTCAATCTGAAACAAAGATTTATGATAGCATTTGGCAATACGGATGAGATATTTGCTGTTGCCATGGGACATTATAAGGAGGTAACATTTTTATATATGCTGGGTCTCCAACTGCTTCCCATAATAGGATGGACGGGAGGAACATTTGCCGGAGCAGTGGCATGTGATTTGCTTCCAAGGTCTGTCTGTAGTGCTTTAAGCCTTGCCCTATATGGAATGTTTGTGGCAATCGTTGTGCCGGCAGCGAAAAAATCAAAGCCTGTCATGCTGGTTGCTGCCGTAGCTGCAATACTGAGTTGTGTACTGTATTATGTGCCGCTGTTCCAGTTTATATCTAACGGTATTGCTATCATTATATGTATTGTTGTGGCAGCTTCTTTGGGAGCCGTATTATTTCCGGTTGGGAATAAGGAAAACAAAAATGAACGAAAGAGAAGATAGTCATAGGAGCGTAAGGGAAAAATGAATATCTACATATATATTATTACAATGGCGCTTGTAACGTATCTGATCAGAGTAGTGCCGCTTGTATTATTTAGGAATAAAATTGAAAATCAATTTATCAGCTCATTCTTATATTATGTACCATATGCGTGTCTGACGGCACTTACACTTCCCGCTATATTTTATAGTACGGAGAGCGTAATCAGTGCAATATGCGGACTTGCCGTTGCCATTATGCTCGGTATACGGGAAAAGGGGCTTGTAGTAGTTGCAGCCGCTGCGTGCGTTACGGTATTTGTAGTTGAGAGAATACTTGCGGTATTATAATTTAAGAAGGATTTGTTATACAGATTATTAATGGATAACTAGAAATATTTATATTAGGAGGTTTCATATGAGATATCCCGATTTTTTAAAAGATAACGGAACGATAGGCTTTGTGGCACCATCATTTGGATGCAATATAGAGCCTTATAAAACAGCATTTGAAAATGCATTGAAGAAGTTTGGGCATATGGGCTACAACATCCAGCTTGGACCAAACTGTTATGCCGGAGAGGGAATCGGTATTAGCAATACACCTGTCAAATGTGCTGCTGAAATTAATACATATTATCCTTCTGCGGAAAATGATGTATTGATATCATGCGGTGGTGGCGAGTTGATGTGTGAGGTATTAAGTCATATTGATTTTGATGCATTGAAGGAAGCTGCACCAAAGTGGTATATGGGATTTTCGGATAATACAAATCTGACCTTTCTTCTGACTACATTATGTGATACAGCCTCTATATACGGTCCATGTGCAGCTGCTTATGGTATGGAGCCTTGGCACGCATCAGTGCAGGATGCATTTGATTTGATAAGAGGAAGAAAGCTTACGATGTCAGGCTATGATATGTGGGAGAAGGAGTCCTTGAAGGATGAGGAGCATCCGCTTGCGCCATATAATCTGACGGAATCAAGGATTATTCATGGATTTCCTGCGCACTTTCAGATGAAGGGAAGACTGATTGGTGGATGTATGGATTGTCTTGTAAATATTCTTGGTACACGCTTTGATCATGTGACGAACTTCCTAGAGCGGTATCAGGACGATGGCTTTATCTGGTTTATTGAGTCCTGCGATTTGAATGTCATGTCGATACGGCGTGCTATGTGGCAGATGGATGAAGCAGGATGGTTTCAATATGTAAAGGGATTTATGATAGGAAGACCGCTTCAGTTTGGGCAGGAAATGTTTGGACTTGACCAGTATAATGCGGTACTGGGAATTATAGAAAAGTATAATGTGCCAGTGGTTATGGATGTTGACCTTGGACACCTGTCACCGATGATGCCGATTATTTGCGGCAGTATAGGGGAAGTATCAGTAGACGGTCAGAAGATAGAAGTAAAAATGAGTCTTCAATAACAAATAAAATTACGGCATTTTAAAGAGCTTGTAATGACGGTTGGGTATGATGAATTTGTAGGAATAATTAAAAAACAAAGTGGTGGCAGCGATTGCTATAACATCACTAAGCGTTGAAGAAGAGAAAGAAACAAAAAGCATTGGATGCCAAGGAAAAAGCGAAAACTAATCAAAAACTAATAAAGCCTTGTTATAATAAACCTGGAGGTGTTTCTGTGAACGAGAAAATTCTAATTATTGAAGATGAGGAAGCAAAACGAAATGTTCTGAAGCTCTCTGGCGGTCAGCAGCAGCGGGTAGCTATCGCCCGTGCATTGGCTTCTGATGCAAGCATTATCCTTGTTACGCACTCCAATGACCTTGCTAAGCAGGCAGATGTGATGCTTCGATTGAAAAAGGGCGAGTTGCTGCAGGGATGAAATGGGATATGATTTTGCGATGACACCTGTCTTACAGAATGCGAGAAAGACAACACCGCTGAAAAAGGAGTAAGAACGACATTTGGGTAGAACGGCGATTATGTCATGCTTTTAAGGCGCGAAAATCCTCTTGCCATATTGCGTTTCAGGCATTGCATTGTGAAGTCTGCGTATAAGGCGATGGTAAAACAAGCTGCCTATTGTCACAGTAAGCTTCTTCATTTGCAACACAAGGAATGGGAGATAAGGTTCTCCTGTTCTGGAGGCTATATCAGATGGGAGATGAATCCCGCCTCTATAGGCGGCGAGTAACAAATTTACATCAGTGGGAGTCCAATCTCCCACCTGATATACGCTCCGCGAGTCTTGAATCATTGTCATATTAAAAAATTATCAATAAAATCCCAAATTCCTATTGACAAAATAGGGCAATGGCATTAATATAACTACATGAGGTTATTCATAGTTTTTGACTAGGAATTATGGGAAATATAAAACCCGTGGATTGAGCGTTAGTGATTGAAACGGATGTGTCGAAAAGAAGAAAGGCGGCATTATGAGAAATGGAAATGATAAAGCGAAGTATTTGAATGGAGATAACCGAATGTATTATGATAAGATGCGATGTTGCTGCAATGACAGTTTTTAACAAAATATCAATAATAGGTTATTAGATACATAATAGAATCAGAAAGAAACAGAGTATTAAATAGAAATGGAGATTAAGACTATGGCAAAGAAAACAAGAGCAGAGAGAGATTTAAAATTTGAAACATTACAGCTTCATGTAGGACAGGAAAGTCCTGATCCGGTAACTGATGCAAGAGCCGTTCCGATTTATCAGACGTCATCATATGTATTTAGAAACAGTGACCATGCGGCAGCAAGATTCGGTCTTGCCGATGCCGGAAATATTTATGGCAGATTGACAAATCCGACGGAGGATGTATTTGAAAGAAGAATTGCAGCCCTGGAAGGTGGTGTAGCGGCGCTGGCAGTTGCATCGGGTGCAGCGGCAATTACGTATACAATCGAAAATCTGGCACAGAATGGAGACCATATTGTAGCAGCCAAGAACATTTATGGAGGAACCTATAATCTGTTGGAGCATACGCTGAGACAGTACGGAATCAGTACCACATTTGTAGACCCGTTTAACTATGAAGAAGTAGAAAATGCAATACTGGATAATACAAAGGCAGTATTTATAGAAACATTGGGGAATCCACATTCGGATGTGGTGGACATCGAGAGGATTGCCAATATAGCCCATGCGCATAAGATTCCGTTGGTAATAGACAATACGTTTGCAACACCGTATCTGGTTCGACCGATTGAGTATGGTGCGGATATTGTAGTCCATTCCGCAACCAAGTTTATCGGTGGACATGGAACAACAATCGGTGGAGTAATTGTTGACAGTGGTAAGTTCGACTGGGAAGCAAGCGGCAAGTTCCCATCATTGACAGAGCCAAACCCAAGCTATCATGGAATCAGCTTTACAAAGGCAGCTGGAGCGGCAGCATTTGTTACCAAGATTCGTGCGATTTTACTGCGAGATACCGGTGCAACCCTTTCACCGTTCCATGCGTTCTTCTTCCTACAGGGACTGGAAACCTTATCGCTTCGTGTAGAGAGACATGTAGAAAATGCGCTGAAGGTAGTTGAATATTTGAATCATCACCCACAGGTAGAGAAGGTTCATCATCCGTCAGTATCCGAAGATGCGGAACAGCAGGCACTTTATAAGAAATATTTTCCGAACGGAGGCGGTTCCATCTTCACCTTTGAGATTAAGGGAGACGCAAAGAAGGCAAGAGATTTTATAGATAATCTTGAGCTGTTCTCACTGCTTGCGAATGTGGCGGATGTGAAATCACTGGTTATTCATCCTGCGTCAACCACCCACTCACAGTTAAACGAGGAGGAGCTGGCAGATCAGGGCATCAAGCCGAATACAATCAGACTTTCAATCGGAACGGAGAATATAGATGATATTATTGAGGATTTGGATGAGGCATTTAAGGCAGTGCAGTAGAAAGTTTTGCCGGAGATTGGCAAAGGTGTCACCTTCGGCATATATATAATTAATTGAAAAAGAGGTATAAGGTTATGTCAAAAATATATAAGAGTGCTACGGAGCTGATAGGCAAGACTCCTATTTTGGAGCTTTCAAATATTGAAAAGAAAAATAATCTGCAGGCAAAGATTCTTGCAAAATTAGAATATTTTAATCCGGCAGGAAGTGTAAAAGACAGAATATCGTTACAGATGATTGAGGATGCAGAAGCATCGGGTGAGCTGAAACCGGGAGCGACGATTATTGAACCGACATCGGGAAATACAGGTATAGGTCTTGCGTCGATTGCTACGGCAAAGGGTTATAAGGCGGTTATCGTAATGCCTGAAACCATGAGTGTTGAGCGTAGAAATATAATAAAGGCATATGGTGCCGAGATTGTCCTTACAGAGGGGGCAAAGGGAATGAAGGGTGCCATTGCAAAGGCAGAAGAGCTGGCTAAGGAGATAGAGGGAAGCTTCGTTGCAGGTCAGTTTGTAAATCCATCAAATCCGAAAGCACATAGACAGACAACCGGTCCTGAGATATGGGAGGATACAGATGGACAGGTGGATGCATTTATAGCGGGTGTCGGAACAGGCGGTACGATAACGGGTGTCGGGGAATATTTAAAGAGTAAAAATCCTGATGTAAAGGTTATCGCTGTTGAACCATCTTCTTCACCGGTATTGTCAAAGGGTACGGCGGGGGCTCATAAGATTCAGGGAATAGGAGCCGGTTTTGTACCTGATACACTTAATACAGAGATATATGATGAGATCATTCCTGTTGAAAATGATGATGCATTTGCGGCTGCAAAGGAAATTGCATCAGCAGAGGGAATTCTTGTAGGTATTTCTTCAGGCGCAGCGTTTTATGCTGCAAAGGAGCTTGCAAAGAGACCGGAATATGCAGGAAAAAATATCGTAGTTCTTCTTCCTGACAGTGGCGACAGATATTATTCAACACCACTGTTTGGCTAGAAATTATTGATATAGTAAATCGTACAGGGCACAATCTGTAGGTAGAAGCAGATTGTGCCCTGTTGGTAATTATATATCTTTTTTTATGATATGATTGTGATTGATGATTCAAGAAATAATAATAAACATAAATTGTAAAACTATGTGAATTACAGATATGTTATGTAATTTTTTATAGATTTTTTCTTGTCTTTTTCATCATTGATTGGTACATTGTAATTAAAGATTATTTCGTTTTAGAGATAATTTATAACATGTAATTGATACATATGGGCAAAATAACTGAAAAGGAAATTTGCGAATAACAGCCGGTAGAACTACCGGAAGATTAAAGCAGTGATTGAAAATGAAAAAGCTAACAAAAACACAGAAAAATATAGTTAAATGGATATGTGTTATCATTATTCTGGCACTTATCATATATGTGTTCAGAGACTCGGCAGGCCCTATTTTGAATCAACTTAAGGAAACAAGCGGGAAAATAATCGTTATTATAATTTTGGCAACGCTGATATATGGCCTGTGTGAAAGCCTTATAACATGTATATTAGCAAGACAATATAATAAGAATTACCGTTATATTGAAGCACTTGGAATGACATATTTTTGCTCTTTTTACAGAGCGGCAACGCTGGGCAGCGGAGCAGGTGTGGCAGCGGTTGTATACTTAAACTGCTGTGGTCTGAAAGGCTCTGAGGCATTAGGTATGTACACGATAGAGTATGCAATTCATAAGTTTAGTACAGCAGTACTTGCGGCAGTGCTTTTTATTACCAACTATGCATATATGATGCAGGAATTTGCTGATTATAAGTGGTATCTTTTGCTTGGATTTGCGGCAACTGTGATTATAACTGCGTGTCTTATGCTGTTTGCCTGTGCATCATGGTTTCATCGATTTTTATATTTTCTTATGGACAAGGTGAACTTTAAGGGAAGATTTACGGAGCAGTTTGATAAGGTCAGAAACCAATGTATCATTATGGAGGAGACTTCAAAGACGCTTCTTAAGAATATGAGGGTGGTAGCAGGAATTTTGCTTATCAATTTGGTAAAATTCTGCTTTTGGTTTATGATTCCATATATTGTTTTGTACAGTACAGGTAAGCTGACGCTTTATTCCAGCCTGGGAATTACTGCGGTGTGCGTCATGCTGGCGGCAGTTATACCTGCACCGGCAGGAATCGGCTCAAGTGAATTTGTGCTGATAGCACTTTATTCGGGACTGGTAGGAAGTACTGCGGCGGGAGCAATGGCATTGCTTTATAGATTTGCCACATTTGTAGTACCGTTTTTGATAGGCGCATTTGTAGCCGTTTTCTTTGGGAAGATAAAGAAGAAGGAGATGCAAAGGCAGATGGAATATGGAGTGAATCCTGACATAAAACAGGAAGGATAGTATATAGATGAAGAAAATTGTAGTAGGGATACTTGCTCATGTTGATTCCGGCAAAACGACCTTGTCAGAGGCTATGCTCTATACAGCAGGTAAAATAAGGAAACTGGGCAGGGTAGATCATCAGGATGCATATCTTGATACGGATCAGCAGGAGAAGGACAGAGGAATAACTATATTTTCAAAGCAGGCTGAGTTTCGTTTTGGCAATACGGAGTTTTCATTACTTGATACGCCGGGACATGTGGATTTTGGCGCAGAGATGGAGCGGACATTACAGGTACTTGACTATGCTGTTCTTGTTATAAATGGAATGGAAGGTGTGCAGAGTCATACGGAAACCCTGTGGCTGCTTTTAAAGAGATATAAGGTGCCTGTCTTTCTTTTTGTAAATAAAATGGATATGACTTCTTTTTCAAGAGAGAAGTTGATGATGGATATTCGGCGCAGGCTTGGAGACAGCTGTGTCGATTTTTGCTGTGAAAATGCAACCGAGTATATTGCGATGTCGGATGAAGCCATGCTGGAGTATTTTTTGGAATATGGAGAGAATCGCAGGGAGGATGTAGCTCGTGCCATAGCGGATAGAAAACTGTTTCCATGTTATTTTGGTTCGGCGCTCAGACTGGAAGGTGTTCAGTCGTTCTTGGCAGTTCTTGATGAATATACATGTATGCCGGTTTATGGAGAGAACTTTGGTGCAAGGGTTTTTAAAATTTTACGGGATGCAAAAGGTGAAAGACTGACATATATGAAGCTTACTGGCGGGAGTTTGAAATGCCGTGACACTATTATATATAAAAACGGACAGGAAGACGGACAAGCTTCAGAGATAAAGGAAGAAAAGGTAAATCAAATTAGAATCTATTCAGGCAGTCGTTATGATACGGTCGAGGAAGCTTTTGCAGGAACGGTGTGTGCAATTACGGGACTTGTAAATACATTTGCAGGACAGGGACTTGGCGTGGAGGAGAAAGGAATGCTTCCGAGCCTTGAGCCGGTACTTACATATAAACTGATATATCCTGAAGGGGCAGATTCGTTTAAATTGTGGGAGCAGATAAGGCAGTTAGAGGAAGAAGACCCACAGCTTCATGTAGTGTGGAAAGAACATTCACGGGAAATATACCTTAAGGTTATGGGAGAAATCCAGTTACAGGTATTACAGCAGATGGTAAAGGAACGATTCGGGATCGTTGTTACATTCGGTGTCGGGCATATCGCATATAAGGAAACGATAAAAGCACCTGTTATGGGAGTGGGACACTTTGAACCTTTAAAACATTATGCAGAGGTCCATTTACTGCTTGAACCGCTCCCTGCCGGAAGTGGCATAGTATGTGATTCCATTTGCAGTGAAGATGTGCTTGATAAGAGCTGGCAACGACTGATTTGTACGCATATTATGGAGCGACAGCATGTAGGGGTGCTGACAGGCTCGCCTTTAACCGATATAAAGATAACTGTGACTGCGGGAAAGGCACATACGAAGCATACGGAGGGTGGAGATTTCAGACAGGCTACATACAGGGCTGTAAGGCAGGGACTTATGATGGCAGAAAGTGTATTGCTTGAGCCTGTATATGCTTTTAGACTGGAGATACAGTCCGATTTGGTCGGCAGGGCGATGGCTGACATTACAAGAATGTGCGGAACCTTTACGGCACCTGAAATTTCGGGGGATATTTCTGTAATATCGGGAACGGCACCTGTATCTACTATGAGGGAATACCACAAAGAGCTTATGGAATATAGTCACGGAATGGGAAGACTGAACCTGTCGCTGGCAGGCTATGAGCCATGTCATAATCAGGAGGAGATAGTCGCAGCGCTTGGTTATAATCCTGATGCTGATTTGGGACATCCGTCATCATCGGTATTTTGCGCTCATGGAGCAGGCTATCTGGTAGACTGGTATGATGTGTATGATTATATGCATGTGAAGGAAGATGATGGATTTGCCATTACAGGTCAGACAGAATATGTTCCGGAAGAAGATATGACACCGATAAATGCTGCCGAGGTAAAGAGACAGGCGGCAAAGGCGGCAGAAAATATTACTTATACCGAGGAGGAGCTTGAGGATATATTTGTCAGAACCTATGGTACAAAAGACAGAGAAAATGAAGTCTATAACAAAACCGGTTTTAACAGGTATCATAAAAAGAATATGGGAGCGCAAACCGGTAACGAAGTTGGCAGAACATCCGCAAATGCAACAGACGGAGACAGAAAAGCACCGGCATATAAGAAAATAGGCACGTCAGGAGCATATAAGAGTAAGAAGGATGGCAAGGAATATCTTTTGGTAGATGGATATAATATCATATTTGCATGGGAAGAGCTGACTGAGCTTGCACAGGTAAGCCTTGATGCTGCCAGAGGCAGGCTGATGGACATATTGTGTAATTATCAAGGTTATAAGGGCTGCGAGCTGATTCTGGTCTTTGATGCATATAAGGTAAAGGAAAATCCGGGAGAAAAGGCACGGTATCATAATATCCATGTAGTATACACAAAGGAAGCCGAGACTGCGGATATGTATATAGAAAAAACGACACATGAGCTAGGCAGAAAACATAAAGTGACAGTGGCTACTTCGGATGCCCTTGAGCAGCTTATTATTATGGGACAAGGCGCGATAAGACTGTCGGCAAGAGGGCTTAAAGAGGATATAGAGAGCGTTAATCAGACAATCAGAGAGAATTACTTAAGTGAATGAGCGCGTATAGCAAAGAAGCCTTTGAAATTTTTTATTTGGGATTCGTTATGGGAATTTAAGAATAATAAAAATATCAGAATATGGAAGGGATGGGTATTATGGCAAAATATATAATGGCACTTGATCAGGGAACGACCAGTTCAAGGGCAATCATATTTGACAAGGCTGGGAATATGAAAGCGGCGGCACAGAAGGAATTTACGCAGTATTTTCCGAATAACGGTTGGGTTGAGCAGGACCCGAAGGAGATATGGGCATCACAGATTAGTGTAATGATGGAAGCAAGAGAAACGCTTGGCATAGCAGCCGATGATATTGCTGCAATCGGGATTACAAATCAACGTGAAACAACAATCGTGTGGGACAGAATTACGGGAGAACCGGTATATCCTGCGATAGTGTGGCAGTGCCGAAGAACCGCAGATAGAATAGAAGCGCTTAAGAAAGAAGGATATGAGAAGGTTATCAGAGAGAAGACCGGACTGATTGCAGACCCGTATTTTTCTGCTACGAAAATAGAATGGATACTTGACCATGTAGAAGGAGCAAGAAGACGGGCTGAAAACGGAGAACTGCTTTTTGGTACGGTAGATACATGGCTTATCTATAAGCTGACGGGAGGCAAGGTTCATGCCACTGACTATACAAATGCATCGAGAACCATGCTCTTTAATATCCATGAGTTATGTTGGGATAAGGAATTGCTTGAGAAATTCAAGATACCGGAGGGGATGCTCCCGCAGGTGAGGAATTCCAGCGAAATATACGGATATACAGACAGTCAGATAACGGGTGAAGAGATTCCGATAGCAGGTGTGGCAGGTGACCAGCAGGCGGCTTTATTTGGACAGTGCTGTTTTTCGCAGGGAGATGTGAAAAATACATACGGAACGGGTTGTTTTCTTCTTATGAACACAGGCGACAAGGTGATTTATTCGAAGCAGGGGCTGCTTACCACGATAGCGATAGGAATAGACGGGAAGGTGCAATATGCTCTGGAGGGCAGTGTATTTGTAGCCGGAGCGGCTATTAAATGGCTGCGTGATGACATGAAGCTTATCGATAGTGCTGCGGATACAGAGCATATTGCTTTTTCTGTTCCTGACAGCAACGGTGTATATGTTGTGCCTGCCTTTACCGGACTTGGTGCTCCTTACTGGGATGCATATGCGAGAGGAGCGGTATTTGGACTGACAAGAGGAACAACAAGGGCGCATTTTGTCAGAGCTACCCTTGAATCGCTGGCATATCAGACGGCCGATGTACTGAAGGCGATGGAGGCAGATTCGGGTATGCCGTTTCAGTCAATTAGAGTAGATGGAGGTGCGAGCGGAAATAACTTCCTTATGCAGTTTCAGGCAGATATACTGGATGCGGATATTATAAGACCGGTGGTGACGGAGACAACAGCTCTTGGTGCGGCATATCTGGCAGGTCTTGCAGTTGGTTATTATGACAGTAAGGCTGAAATAAAAAGAAGATGGAAGGCGGAGAGAGCCTTCCAGCCGGAGATAGGAACGGGCAGACGGGAAAAGCTGCTGGCAGGCTGGAAACAGGCGGTAAACAGCGTTTTGACAAAGTAATATTGCAGAATGTAGTTCCTTGAGAAATGGTATTATGTGAAGGCTTAGGAAGCTTTAGAGGCTTTCATATGTATATGCTTGCAGGAGGGTATTATGAATTTGATAGATGAGATTATGAATAAGTTAACTGTCGATGAAAAAGCAGGACTCGTATGCGGCAGCAGTTTTTTCGGTATAGCGGGAGTGCCGTCATTTAATATATCGGGTATCAATCCTCTTGATGGCGGTACGGGAATCAATTATGAGCAGTTAATTGGTGATATTTTTTCAAGATTCAGAAAAGAAATGGGAGATGAAGCTGATGATATACTTCCAAAGCCTTCTGAAGAAAGATGTGTTATCGATAATTATTTTTGTACTGACAGACTTTTAGAGAGAGAACAGGGATTCAGGGAAGTGGCAAGCCGTGAGTTAAACAACAGATTTGCAAAGAATACAAGGGTGAGGAAAAATACGATTTATGAAATTACCCACAAGGAGAATAAAGAAGGCGATATGATGTCTCCCGGCTGTTTCCCGACGGGTATGATGCTTGGAGCAACATGGAATCCCGATATCGTCTATCGTGTGGGACAGGCACTTGGAAGGGAAGCCAGAGCATATGGTATTCATATGCTGCTTGGTACACCGAATATCAATATTCACAGAGACCCTTTAAACGGCAGACTGTTTGAGGGATTTTCTGAGGATCCGAAGCTGGTGGCAAAGCTTGCGCCAAGTTTGGTGAAGGGTGTGCAGTCAGAGGGCGTAGCGGCAAATGTAAAGCACTTTGCTGCGAATAATCAGGAGACAAACAGGCAGGGAATCAATGAAATTATCTCGGAGCGTGCTTTAAATGAAATTTATTTTCCGGGATTTAAGGCATGTGTTCAGGAGGGGGGAGCTGCTACGATAATGGCAGCATATAATAAGATAAACGGATGTGCATGTACAGAAAATAAATGGCTTCTTCAGGAAACGCTCAGAGACAAATGGGGATTTAAAGGAATGGTAGTATCTGATTGGGGAGCTGTCTATAATCAGGTTGAGGCTCTGAAGGCGGGTACTGATGTCAATATGCCGGGACCTGTGGATATTGCACCCATCGTTTCTGCCATAGAAGATGGCAGTCTGACGATGGAGGAATTAAATATTTCAGCCCGCAGGGTACTTGAGCTTATATTTGCATATGGTATGCCGGAAAGGTATGATGAGACCTGCCAGTATATTATGGATATGTCGAAGCAGGCAGCATATAAAGCCGCCTGTGAAGGTATTGTTATGCTGAAAAACGAGAGAGGGATTTTCCCGCTTCTAAACGGCGGGATTAATAGTACAAACAGTGATTCCGTATTTGCTGATGTAACGGCATCAAATGATAATTCCAAGGTGGTACTGTGTGGAAGCGGTGCTGCGGGGCTTTATGATTGTGGAACAGGCAGTGCAGGAATAACGACAGATAAAACTACGGATATATATAGCTGTCTGTATGAACAGGGCGTAAATGTGTGCTGTGGGATTCCTGAAGATTACAGGACGTCAAATATTTCCTCCTATCTATGTGTGGCAAGAGTTGCAGGAATGGAGGGCAATGACAGGCTTAGTATGGATTTAAATGATGATGATAAGGCCGTGCTTGACGAACTTGTGGATATTAAGAGACAAAATCCATCCGTAAAGCTGGGACTTATTTTAAATATAAGTGGACCTGTGGATATTACCAAATGGGAGCCGTGGCTTGATGGAATATTCTGTGTTTTCCTTCCGGGTATGGAGGGCGGCCGTGCCATGGCGGATATTCTGACAGGAAGGATCAATCCATCAGGTAAGCTGCCACTTACATTTCCAAAGAAATATACGGATACACCTACATGCCTGAACTTCCCTGGGGACGGCTACGAGGTAAACTACGGTGAGGGAATCTATGTCGGCTACAGATATTATGATAAAAAACAGGTAGAGCCGATGTATCCATTTGGGTATGGTATATCTTATAGTAAATTTGAAATAAGTAATATAAGATGCAATGAGAAAACGGTACCTGTAGAGCTGGTATCTGATAAAGGTGAGATCATCAATACAAGGATGCCTGTATGGAAGGATGAAATAAAAATATATGTGGATATAAAAAATCTCGGGCCAAAAGCTCAGGGAGAAGGGCAGGAGGTTGTACAGCTGTATATCAGTGATATAAATTCAGCGATTTCAAAACCTGTTAAGGAGTTAAAAGCATTTAAGAAGGTAAGGCTTGATGTGGGAGAGACAAAAACCGTGGAATTCTCATTAAGTCTTGAGGACCTTGCATCATTTGACGGGGATATCCATGAGTGGGCAGCAGAAGAGGGAATTTATGAAGTTTTGATAGGAACAAGCGTAAGTGATATTGCTGGCAGTATAAAGGTCTATTTAGATACGAAATCACCATATAGTTACGGAATTACTACGACGATTAAGCGGCTATATGAAGATACTGTTGCAAGGGAGCATTTGTTTAAGCTTTTTGACAAGTTGGAGCTTGACAAGGGATATATTATGAGCAAATATGAGTATGAGCCTTCATATACATTGGATAGGCTTCTTAGAGAAATATACAAAGGTGATTATCCTCTTTCGGAGGCTATATTGGAATTCTTAAGCAGGGTATCTTCTATAAAGAGGGCTTAAACGGGATATGGATGATAGTCATGTTCTGTTGAAGTATTGTAACAGAAGGGAGTTTATTATGTTAAAAATTACATTAAGCATTGATGGAATGGCATGTGGCATGTGCGAAGCGCATGTAAATGATGCAATAAGGAAAGCCTTTTCCGTTAAAAAGGTAAATTCATCCCACAAGAAGGGGATTACTGAGATTATTGCGGAGGAAAGCCTAGACGAAGCTGCACTGAAGGCTGCTGTAGAGGAAACAGGATATACGGTTACAGAAGTAAAAACAGAGCCTTATGAGAAAAAAGGATTATTTGGTTTTGGAAAGTAAATGGGAATCGTTCAATGAAAAAAAGCCTGTTGCCTTGTGGTTTATCAATCACAAAGCAACAGGCTTTTTCTTTCATATCATTATCTATTTTATCTTTGAAATATCGCAGCTAAGACCAAGAAGTGCAAACTGATTGCTTAATGCATCAGAAAATGTCGCTTCGTCAGCAGCCTTAAGCTCATCAATTAAAAAGTAGTTTGCTCCGGCGGATACTGCACCATCATCGCCGGGATAGAAGCTGACAACAACAGGGTAGCTGTCGTTATATTCATAGATATACATGGTTGGCTCTTTCAATTCCTTATAAACAAACAGGCTGCTGCTTATAAGAATGCTTGAAGCAGCCAGTGCTTCCGTTCCACTCTGTCTTGCGACCAGCTGCGCAATAAAGCTGCTATATAATTTCTTGGTGATTTGAGAAATCAAGTCATCTGAAAAATTGTCCGGTTCAATTCCTGATAATATCATAAAGCTTTGTAATTGCGTATCTGAAATATCCACTTGGTAGACAGCAATACAGTTTTCATAGTCGCCATTTGTCAATTCTTCATAATATAGCTCGGTTGGGATACCAAAAAGAGTTATATATTCCTCACTGGATACCATTTCATGCAGCAAACCTACCAGTTCAAGTCCTTTGTTATAAAGGATATCACTATCTGCCTTCTTTTGCTCATTATCTCCCTTTGATGAGTTGCACGCTGTAAATGCAAGTAAAAGACATACCGCTATCAGTATGCATGACAATTTCTGAATCGATTTTTTATTCATAATTCATATCGGATTCTTTATCCGTATTCCTCCTCAAGTTTTCAATAAAGTTCGTAATTAATTATTTTAGGATATCACAACGGTTTTATAATATCAAGCCGAAAAGGTGGTAAACAGCTCTGAAAGGTAAATTCTTTTCCGCCTGCCGTTTTAGGTGAAAAAACATTTTTCCACCGTTTCATTGAAATTTACTAAAGTTATCCACATCTTGT
>CAZATW010000030.1:0-33859 GCA_964488185.1 uncultured Coprococcus sp.
AGAGCGCCGCCCTGTCACGGCGGAGGTCGTGGGTTCGAACCCCATCCGGGTCGCTGAAGCTTCTTTGTATAAGAAGCTTCTAATTTAATACATGGGATCTTAGCTCAGCTGGGAGAGCATCTGCCTTACAAGCAGAGGGTCACAGGTTCGAGCCCTGTAGGTCCCATTATCCGCAAGGATATGCCGGCGTGGCGGAACTGGCAGACGCACAGGACTTAAAATCCTGCGGGACTAACCTCCCGTACCGGTTCGATTCCGGTCGCCGGCAGTATAAAAAAAGAGGAAGCATTGAATTTAGCAATGTTTCCTCTTTTTGTTTGCGCGCCTTGCGGCGCACGTTTCTAAATGTCCGAAGGAGATGTCGATGTCGGTTTGTGTAGATATTGAAAATATTTGTCGGTTCTATTAAAACATATAATTTAGCTAAATCTTAGAACACATAGTTTAACTAAACATATTCTCTACATATTCCCGCATTTCATCGTGAGAAGTTACATGTCTTGCACCATCAACGATGGAATTTTGTCTTTCTTTTGGAAGCTGTGCAAACTGGTTTAAAATGTCGGAATGCTGTGCCAGCTCCATGGTAAAACCAATCGGCAGTTCGTTGTTATCTATCATCTATATCACCTCGAAGTTAGCATGTGTAAAATATAAAAATATATGCAGATATATATTGCGTATGTGTATTACAAATATTTAATATTAGATACATGAAATATTAATGGTAAATATAGTAGTGTTATTATATCAGATGGGAGATGACTCCCGCCTCTATAGGCGGCGAGTAACAAATTTACATCAGTGGGAGTCCAATCTCCCACCTGATATACGCTCCGCGAGGATGCGCAGGGATTCGTAAATGAGTTATGTCAGCTAACGCTGACACGAATCCCGCACCAAGACTCGCGAGCGAGTCTTGAATATAAATGTAATATGAAAAATGTCATCGGTATTTTTTTTAATGATTTTATTTTGGGGATAACGAAACATCATAGTTTATCAAAGTAAGAAAGTAATATCAGGATTCAGAAAAAATTTACATTGTTCCACCCCCAATATGAGGTGAATTATAACGGTTGGCATGTGGAAGGTGATTTCCTGAGCTGAAATTATAATGTTTATAGTGGATGCAGTTCCGTAATGCATATTTCTAAGGAGCTTTTGCATTGGGGAGACACCTATACGATTGATATTGCCAATTCTGTGGATGAATTGCAGGGAGTGCTTTTAGTAATAGCTATAGATGCGGCAAATTGTGATAATGGCAGTTGAAAAAAGTTGTAATAATGATAAAATAATTTAATTATATTGCTTATAATTGACGGTGTTTTAAACATATGTTACGATAAAATTATTGAAGCCGATTGTTTTATAGAATTGAATTTAGTTGAAGTGGAGATATAGAGTTCTCTTTAATAGTCGGAGCATTTTATAGAAATATTAGAAATAAAGGGATTACAAATAAATCATAATTAATAAAGATAAGGAGGAATAAAGGTATGAGATTTGAAGGGAAAAGCGTAGTGGTGACAGGGGCAAGCTCAGGAATGGGCAGAAGAATTGCTTTGGATTTTGCAAAGGAGGGGGCTATTGTAATTGCGGTTGCCCGCAGAAAGGAACGTCTTGATGAGCTTCAAAAGGAGGCAGAAGGTTTAGCGGGAAAGATTCTTCCGTATCCGGGGGATGTTTCTTTGCAGGAAGTAAATGAAGGAATGATTGATTATGCAGTAAAGGAATGTGGAAAATTAGATGTTCTTGTTAATAATGCAGGGGTAATGGATGAATTTACTCCGATTGGAGAATTGAGCAATGAACTGTGGAATAAGGTTATGAAGGTCAATTTAGAAGGGCCTGTTTATGCGATGCGTAAAGCAGTTCAGGTAATGTCAAGTCAGGAATCAGCAGGAAATATAGTTAATGTGGCATCTATCGGTGGTGTTAATGGCTGCCGTGCAGGTGTGGCTTATACGGCATCAAAGCATGCTCTGGTGGGAGTAACAAAAAATACTGCGTATATGTATGTTGCTCAAAAAATTCGTTGTAATGTAATTTGTCCGGGAGGTGTTGAAACGGAAGTGATGGTTGGTCAGACGAATATCAGCCAGATGGGTATGGGAAGAATTATGGCTGGCTTGGACTCTTCTATTTCGCAGGGACAACCGGAGGACATTTCATCAGCAGTTTTATTTGCTGCAAGTGATGATGCGAAGTTTATGACAGGTGCAGTATTGGTTATAGATGGAGGAGTAAGCTGTAATTAAATCTATGATTATTTCAATTACATAGATTGTATATTGAATGGTAAGCTTTAGGCGGTATAAACCGATAAAATAAATTCGGTTTATACCGTCTTCTTTTAAGGAGAATTGATTTTCATATGATTCTTCCTGTTAATCCAGCTTGTTGATGCGTCCATAGCAATTCGGCATGCCTCCGTTTGGTCAAGTGCATTCAGCATTACAAAATCATGGATGATGCCCTGGACTCTTATGGCTGTTACGTCTACACCTGCACAACGCAGCTTTTCACCAAAAGCTTCACCCTCACTACGTAAAACATCCGCCTGACCATTGATAATCATGGTGTCGGGCATATTTTGAAGCTCTTGAATACTGGCATTTAAGGGCGTTGCCGTAATTTGATTTCGGTCTGATTTGCAGGGCGCATATTGCTGCCAGAACCACTGCATGCCTGCCCGATATAAATAATAGTTTGTTGCGAACTGATGGTATGACGGTGTATCAAAACAGGCATTCGTCACCGGATAATACAAAAGCTGTTTATGGATTGCAGGACCGCCATATATTTCTTTCATAAACGACATTGCTATTGCCATGTTTCCGCCCACACTGTCACCGCCTATGGTAAGTGTATTTCGATTTATGTCAGGATAACAGTCATCAAGTATTTTCCATAGCGAAGAAAGGATAGAAAAGCATTGATGGATAGCTGTGGGATATTTTGCCTCTGGTGCACGAGAGTATTCAGGAAAAACTACCAGCGAACGGGTTCTTGCAGCAAGCTCTCTGACAAGCTTTTCGTGGGTATGAAAGCTGCCGAATACCCAGCCTGCACCATGAATATAGAAAATGACATTCTGAATTGGATGTACTTCGTGGGGAGCGATAAAATAAACGGGAATACTGCCCCATTTTCCTGTGTCAATCTGACAGACCTTGATGTCGGCAGGATATTTGTATACAGGAGTATTTTGAGCATCCTCCAATTTTTGCCGTCCCTCTTCAGGAGGTAATTGAAAAATCAACGGTGGAATGGAGCTTTGATTGCATACTTCTTCTGCGGCAGCTTCCAAAGGAACGCATCTTTTCATTACAATCTCCTACTATTAAAGAAATGATTATTATTAAAATATGCAGTAAGCATGAAAACTGTTCAATCAGGCTGGTTCAAAGTCCTGTTTTTATTCTGATATAAGCGGTTATTAAGCTTTTGTTAAAAATTCAGACTATTATTGATAATCTTCAAAAGAGTAGATATAATGTACAAATAATGGATTTTATATCCGAATAGGGATAGTGATTAGGCATTTAAAAATTACTGATAAGGAGATATAGATGCAAATTCAATATATTGCCCATAGTGGCTTTTGGGTTGATGTGTACGGAACCTATATGCTGTTTGATTATTACTATGGTGAGCTGCCGGTATTGCCTGAAGGGAGCCGATTATATGTGTTTGTGAGCCATCGTCATGCGGATCATTTTAATCCTGAGATATTCGGACTTGCAGAGAAATATGATGTTACATACATATTGTCCTATGATATTAAATGGAATGCTTATAAAAAACAAAAATATGGTATTACTGAGGAAATCTCAGAACATATAGTGTCTGTCCGATATGATGAGGACAAGCAGATCGGTGATTTGAGAGTAAGGGCATTTCAGTCAACGGATGAAGGTGTTGCTTTTTTGGTGAGTGCGGGCGAAAAAAATATATACCATGCAGGAGACCATAACTGGTGGCACTGGATGGGTGAGAGCAAGCAATATAATCATAATATGGCGGCAAATTATAAGAGAGGCATCAGTCAGCTTATACAGGCTGAGAAGCATATTGATGTGGCATTTGTACCACTTGATTCAAGATTAGGTGAAAGCTATGGTTATGGGATGCGGTATTTTTTGGAAAATGTATGTGCAGACCATGTATTTCCAATGCATTTTGGCAAAGATTTTATCTGCCGTGACAGATTTGCAGAGGAATATCATGATATGGATGCAGCGCAGCGATTGCTTAAGATAGCGTATGAGGGAGAAACATGGTCATTTGAATAGAACATAGGGAAAATATAAAAACAGAGGTGAAATAATGCAGTCATTTGTGGAATTTAAAAATGTCAAAAAGATATATAAGACAGGAGAAGTGGAAATTCAAGCCCTTCGTGATGTGAATTTTGAGATTGAAAAAGGTGAGTTTTGTGTTATTGTAGGTGCTTCGGGTGCCGGCAAAACGACTATTTTAAATATTTTGGGTGGAATGGATACCCTGACAGATGGAAAGGTATATTTGGACGGTCAGGAGATTTCCGGTTTTCATAAAAGACAGTTGACAGCATACAGGCGGTATGATGTGGGCTTTGTATTTCAGTTTTATAATTTGGTGCAGAATTTGACAGCACTTGAAAATGTGGAACTGGCGGCACAGATTTGTAGAGACCCATTAGATGCGGCAACGGTACTGCAGCAGGTCGGCCTTAGTGACCGAATGGCGAATTTTCCGGCACAGCTATCAGGTGGTGAGCAGCAGAGAGTAGCAATCGCCAGAGCCTTAGCGAAGAATCCGAAGCTGCTGCTTTGTGATGAGCCGACAGGTGCACTTGATTATAATACCGGTAAAGCAGTATTAAAGCTTTTGCAGGATACTTGCAGAAATACAGGAATGACAGTTGTGGTAATTACACATAATCAGGCGCTTACGGCTATGGCTGACAGGATTATTACAGTGAAAAACGGAACTGTCGAGAAAATGATTTTAAATGATAATATTGTGAATGTAGAAGAAATCGAATGGTAGGTGTCTTATGAAATCGATGATGAAGCGAACAACAATGCGGGAAATAAAGAGCAGTTTTGGAAGGTTTTTTGCAATTCTGGCAATCGTGGCATTGGGCGTCGGCTTTTTTTCGGGTCTTAAGATTACCAAGCCGGCGATGGTGAATACCATTAATGAATTTCTGAAGGAGAAGAATTTTTTTGATTTGCACCTGATTTCAACACTTGGATTTGTTGAAGAGGATGTTGTTGCATTTTCCGAAGAGGAACAGGTAGAATATGCGGAAGGTATTTACTCATTTGATGCCTTGTATACCGGTATCGGAGAGAATGAAGAGGTTCTAAAGACCCTTTCCATACCACAGAAGGTGAATGGTGTCAGATTGATTGACGGACGTATGCCGAAAACAGAATCGGAGTGTGTCATTGATTCAAGGCTTGCAGATATCGGAATTGGTGATACAGTTTGTCTGGCGCAGACAAATGAAGAAGAGACGATGTCCGTATTTGCAGAAAAGGAATTTACCGTGGTAGGTACGGTAGAATCTTCATATTATATTAATTTTGAACGTGGAACGACCTCCTTGGGAAATGGTAAGGTGCGTGGATTTGTATATGTGATGCCGGAGGTTTTTCTCTGTGATTATTATACGGATGTTTTCATATGCTTTGCACAGGATTTTGATATATTCTCTTCCGAATATGAAGCGTTCATAGATGAGAGGAAGGAAGCGTGGGAGGATATCTGCAAGGAGCGGGTTGATTTGCAGTATGAATCCATGGTTGAGGCATTACAGGCACAATTTGCGGCCGCTCAAAGTGGTAATATGGAGACGACACAGGGGGAAAATTCGGATATAGTGCAGCGTGAAGGCTTAGAAGCAGCTCAAGGTGCATATGAGGAGCAGCTTCCTGATGCCGATTTTTATGTTTTAGGAAGGAACACAAATATCGGATATGCCTGTTTTGAAAGTGATTCCGATATTGTAAATGCAATTGCAAAGGTATTTCCGATTTTCTTTATTCTGGTTGCGGCACTGGTGTGTATGACGACAATGAACCGTATGGTAGAGGAGCAAAGAACTCAGATTGGTGTGTTGAAGGCACTGGGTTTTCGGGAATCAACAATTATGGGTAAGTATATGTTTTACGCAGGCAGTGCGGCGTTGATTGGCTGCATTCTCGGTTATATGGTGGGTACCTATGTTTTCCCGGAGGTTATTTGGACTGCATATCATATTATGTATTTGAAGCTGGATTTAATATATATTTTTGACTGGAAGCTGGCGGTAGTTTCTCTTTTGGTTTCTCTGGTTTGTTCTATTGGCATAACATGGTTATCCTGCCGATATGAGTTGTCAGAAACAGCTGCCAGCCTGATGCGGGCAAAGGCTCCAAGGACCGGTAAACGGGTGCTGTTAGAGCGGATTCCATTTATTTGGAAACGTCTGAAATTCCTCCACAAGGTTTCTGTGCGTAACATTTTCAGATATAAAAAACGGTTTTTTATGATGATTCTTGGGATTAGCGGCTGTACGGCATTGTTATTGACCGGATTTGGTATTAATGATTCTATTGCAGGTTTTGCGGAGCAGCAATATGGAGAGATTCAGATATCTGACGGTACAATCGGGTTAAAGAGCGCTATGAATGTTGAATCGGAAAACAGCTTAACAAAGCAGCTTGATAATATTGCCGAGGATTATACCTATGTAAGTGAAACAACATGGGATTTGGTGGTGAATAAAAATGTTAAAACAATCAATCTGGTTGTTATGGAGCAGCCGGAAGAGATTGAGCATTATATGAACTTCCATACAAAGGAGAATGAAGCAATCCCATATCCAAAAAACGGAGAGGCTGTTATCAACAATGCGATTGCTGAGCTATATGATATATCGGTTGGAGATGAGGTTATCATCAGGGATGCGGATATGCGTGAAATCAGTGTGACGATATCCGGTATTTTTATGAATCATGTATATAATTATGTATTTATTTCGCCTGAGACTTATCAGGGGCAGCTTTCCGAAGCTCCTGAATATAAGACAATATATGTGAACTTTCAGCCGGATGAAGACGAGCATCAGTTGGCAGCGGAGATTATGAAGGAGAAACAGGTCACTTCTATAACCTTGAATAAGGATACAGAGGAACGACTGTCTAAAATGTTGGGAAGCTTGAATTATGTAGTGCTGCTGGTTATCATCTGTGCTGCTGCATTGGCATTTATCGTACTTTATAATCTGACTAATATCAATATTACGGAGCGTATACGTGAGATTGCCACAATTAAAGTGTTGGGCTTCTTCCGTAATGAAACTTCCGCATATGTGTTCCGCGAGAATTTTGTACTAACCTCGATTGGAATTCTTGTTGGACTGATACTTGGAATTTTCCTGCATGGATTTGTGATGGCACAGATTCATGTGGATATGGTTTTTTTCGATGCTTATATTGCACCGCTTAGTTATCTCTACAGTATTATTTTGACATTTGTATTTAACTTTGGTGTTAACCGGGTGATGGCTGTGAAGCTGGAGCGCATCAATATGGCAGAATCCTTGAAATCAGTAGATTAATATTGAAATTGATGTTCATAAAGATATTGAAAAGTGAAAAATCTCCTTTTATCATGCAGCAATGATTGTCTGATAAAAGAGGATTTTTTATTACCTTATATTCGTAAGATGCTGTCGACAGCAGGTGATGTAAGCATTATTAATTATGGACGCTGTCCAAGGCCACCCTCAAGGGTAATGGTTTCTCCTGTCATAAACTTGAAATCAGGAGAAGCGAGCTGTACACAGACACGTCCTATTTCAAGCTCTGCATCTCCAAGATGACCGACAGGAGGCATTTTTACATTTTTTTCAAATGCTTCAGGGTAAGCCTTCTGGAAATTTTCAAGCCGGGCAGTCTATGCCAGAGGACATACAATATTTACATTAATATTGTCCTTGCCCCATTCGGTAGCGGCAACACGCGTCAATCCACGAATACCCTCTTTTGCATCATTTAATTTTTGCATGTTACGTCCGGTAATAACCAGATTTGCCCCTTCCTTTGCATAGGCTGTTGCAATACCATAGCCGATGGAACCGCATCTTCCGTCACTTAAAACGGCTCTTCCGGCGCCTGTAATAATTGCTGTTTTTCCTGTTAAAAATCCTATATGAAATACTCCTTTCTCGTTTGATTGACCGTCGTACAATCTAAAGAAATGATAAGAAAAGTGCATCACGGAATGAAATAAACTTCATTTTATTATTTATTAATATAGAAGTGGCTGCCCAGTGTAAGCCAGTTTGCCCGAAATAGCTGCATAATCTGCCAATAACCGGCACCTCGAAGCATTTTTTCCTCTATCAAGGCAAGCTTGGCACTGATGCTCCGTATATCTTCAAACCATACCTCATGGGAGATTCCGTTTTTGGTATATGTGAAGAATGGTGTCTGGGCTGTCCCATCAAATTGAATGACGGCATTATTGTCTATCGCAATACGGACAGCCTGTATATTCCCAATCGTTTCTGCTTTTGTTACGCCCTTTTCATATGGAAGCGACCAGTCATAGCCATAGTTGGGAATTCCTAAATTAATTTTGGATGCGGGAATCACAGTAAGGGCATATTCAACTACCTGACGTACTTTATTAATGGGAGCCACAGCCATAGGCATACTGTATGAATAGCCCCATTCGTACGTCATCAGCAGAACATGATTGGCGGCTTCTCCAAGAGCACGATAGTCTTTTCCTCTGGAGACCTGCCCGGACTGCTCGTCAGAGGTTTTAGGTGCTAATGCTACGGATACCTGATAACCATAAAAATTCAGCCGTTCGGTCATGGTTTGAACAAATTGTGTAAATGCGTATTTGTCGTCCTGTAAAATAAATTCAAAATCAATATCTACCCCGGAATAGGATTTTTCTTGTAGTTCTGTAAGTATATTTTGAATCAGATTTTCTATTGCTACCGGATTATTAATAACAGAGCTTATTAGTATATTGTTAAAGTTACCCTGTTCATCTAAGGGTGTTAATGTAAGAATCGGTTTTGTATTATACATAAATGCCATTTGCAGCATCCAGTCGATGGGTAGACTTGGCGGGATTAAATTTCCTGTGGCAGTAAAGCCATAAGAAAAGACGGAAAGCTCGGACAAATAGGGTAGCGTATTTTCCAGCACCCATCTGCTGATGAAGGGATAGGCATATCCGTTTACGTTGATGCTTCGAGTTCTCTCATTGAATCCGTCTGAAATAAAAAGAGCCTGCCCGATTGCAAGCTGATAGGGATAGATAAGCTGGTTATCATAAATAAGCTGATTTACGGAAATTCCATATGACGCTGAAATCGTATCTACAGTTTCTCCGGCGGCTACAACATGAATTTTCATAATTTAATATATCCTCTTGAAAGGGAGAGCCTTATCATATTATATTCGCCGCATAAAAGAGATATGCCAACTAAGAAGATGGCAAATTGTTTAGAGATGGTAGGCAGGAATAATAAGATTGTTGTATAATAATAGCATAATCAAAATTTTGGATAATGGTAAATGGATGTAAGTGGGGGATAATATGGTAAATAGTAAGAAGACAAAGCAGCAAAAAATAAGTTATGTTGTTAAGTTTTTTGATATGCATGCTTTTAATGCTGTGCTGCGGCTGTAGTGCAAATCATTCTGTAGATGAGAAGCAGTCAGAGGAGAATATTTCGTAAGAAAATAAACCGGAAGAGAAGCAATCAAAAGAGAAAAAGACGGAAGTGACTGCTGGGACAGAAAATGAATTTCAGCTGGATGATTATTTGATTGATTCAGAAAAGGTGATTTACAGCTTGCCGGATTTAATACCCAAAGATGCAAATATCATTTTGGCAGGCTTGTATGATGAAAACACAATTTTGAATTTGAAGAGGAGGAAGTACAGTCGAATCAGCTGGTTCATACCATATCAACATTGTCATTGGAAACAGGCGAGCTTATGACACGTTTTGAAAAGGGAAATCAGGTATCGGAGGGACATTATAGCAGCACATATGGATATGTTGTTATCAATTATAATCCCTTTATTATTTATAGCTGTAATACCTGTGCTTTGGAAATATACAATGACAGGTTAGATGCTGCCGCCTATGTCAGCTTGGCGGAGGTGTTTCTTTTGGCTCAATACAGTATTCCTGTACTGATAATGCTATTTATTTTATGACGGACTATAGTCAGAGAATATATAAAATGGATTTGGCGGATTTAGATTATGGTATAGATGATTCTTTGGCTGCCCCACAGATTATCAATGCAGAAGAAATGTGCGAATGGATATGGAAGCCTGATGTAAATATGGGCTCTTGTATGTTGAACGGAATTGATGAGACCGGTAATGTATTAAAAATCAGAGCCATAGATTTAACATCAGATACATGGATTAATTTATTATATAATGTGAATAGCGGAGAATATGAGGAGATATTTACAGATGAATCTGAATTGTTTTATGAGCTGCAGGCACTGGATAATAGCTGGGCTATCACGAGATTGGAAAATGATGAAGAAACGGAGTCTTTAGGGTATGAATATCTTGATTATGCATTTGAGAACAGAGAGCGCATGCTGGAGAAGGTATGTGATGTTGTCAAGGCACATATCGAAAGATATGCAGGCCTAACGGTTTCCTTTACAGATAAAATTAACTGCCATCACAACTATGCGGCATTGGAGAATCATTATGATGCAAATGTCTGGGTACACCGAAAAGGAGCAACGAGAGTGCGACTGGGTGAGCGTGCCGTTATACCTGGGGCTATGGGTTCTTACAGTTATGTTGTGGAAGGAAAGGGAAATGCAGAATCCTTCTATACCTCTTCCCACGGTGCAGGCAGAGCTTATTCCAGAACCGGAGCAATGAATGCATTTACAACCGAGCAGGTTATGGTGGATTTAAAGGAGCAGGGCGTTATTCTTGGTAAAAGAAAGAAGAATGATGTGGCAGAGGAGTGCAGATTTGCCTATAAGGATATTGATGAGGTAATGGCACAGCAGACGAATATCGTAACACCGATAAGAAAGCTTAAGACGGTGGGCGTTGTGAAAGGATGAAAATAAAAAGTTTAGAAGAGGAGGCATCGTATTTTCATGCCTCCTCTATTTTGAATCCTGAGCAGCGTCTAAATGTAGCGCTCCATCATCAATATTTTCTTTTCGTTCTTCTTGACGCAGCTTTTTCATATGTTCCTTTGCTTTATCGTAGATATCATATGGGTCGCTGTACTGAGGACTGTAATCGTTGTTATATCTGCCTCTGTGATTGTTTTTCAGCATAACGGTTTCTCCATAAAAATGATTTGTTTTCGACAATATTGATATTGTCTTATAAAATAATTAACTTGTGTTATTTGGGATGATTCAGTAATGTATGACACAAATGGATAATTTCTGAATCATTACTGCTGTTATAGATGCTTACATTACCTTTTAGGGTGCTATCCGTAAGTAAGTCCGCAGTTTCAAGACGGCGCCTCAGCTCAAGAGCTGTACCGTGGCTGCCATTAAAGATACGGATTTCGTTGCCTGCAATAAGTCTGATTACTTTCTCTACAAATGGATAATGCGTACAGCCGAGGACTATGGCATCAATGCCCTTGTCAAGGTATGGGCGTAAAAGCGTTTCGAGAAAGCTTGTCAGTTCAGGACCGTCTAAAATACCCTGTTCCACATAGTCTGCAAGTCCGGGACACGGAATGCAGAAGATATCGGATTGTTCCTCATATGTATGCATGAGCTGCTTAAATTTATTTTGATTGAGCGTCATAGGTGTTGCCATAACGGCAACGCGGTCATGCTCTTTCCATAGGACGGCAGGCTTCAGTGCCGGTTCGATTCCGATAATCGGAATATCAGGATATTTCTCGCGAAGTGTTTCGGCACATGCACTTGTTGCGGTATTGCAGGCAATAACGATTGCTTTTACATCTTTATTCAGCAAAAAAGAAACACAAGCATTAGAAAGCGCTTGTATTTCTTCAAGGGATTTTGTCCCATATGGGGCATGGCTTGAATCTCCATAATATATATAATCTTCCTTGGGCATAAGGTTGACAATTTCCCGTAAAACACTAATTCCGCCTATGCCTGAATCAAATACGCCAATCGGTCTGTTATCCATTATAAATACTCCAAAAAATAATTGCTGTAGTGTCCGTATCTCAAACAAATTGAATAAAACACTACAGCAATTATAGTACAAGAGGAAGTATTTGCAAAGTCCCAAATTGTCATTTCTTCTGCTGAAGCCGCTGAAGAGAATCTATAACAATATGATATGTTTCCCTTGCCATTTCTTCCGGTGTTTCAGGTAAATCATTTGTAATCCAGCTTTTAATCAGACCAACACAGCCACAGCGGTAAAAGATATATGAATTTTTGGGAATAGCATAGTCATCACCCAAAAGCTCTTCAAGCTTGATTCGAATCTCACGCTCAATGGATTCTTCCATCTGTTGGATAAAGGTACTGTTATTCTGGGAAGACATGATTGCCTTGCATAAATCCCTGTTGTTGTCAAAGGTTTTGTATAAGGTAAGAATGAAGGCATAGCTTTCCTCAAGCTTATCAATATTTTTGTATGAATCAAATACCTGCCATATTTCATCCATTAAGTTATTTTCCAGCTCTGCAAGAAGCTCATATATATCCGAGTAATGCAGGTAAAAGGTAGACCTGTTTATATCGACCTTTTCAACCAGCTCCTTAATGGTTATGTTTTTAATGTCTTTTTCAAACATGATGTCAATCAGTCCCTGCTTGAGTAATTGTTTTGTCTTTTTAATACGTCTGTCTTCTTTTTTATTTATCATAATAGTATACCTCACTCGTATAAGTGTTTTTAACATTGTACCATAGCAACTAAGCTCGTTTAAATTCACTAAGTGTTCATATTATACTATGAATTTCAATATAAATCAACATGTGTCCACAAATAGACAAAAATGGTGCAAATATCCATAATTTACCCTTTGTAGAAGTAATCCTTGAAGGGAATAATAATTGATTATATAATATTAAAGGTTTTGAATTTGTAAAATAGGAGGAATATCATGAGCAATTATAAGATTAATACAAAATGTGTTCAAGGTGGCTATACGCCGGGAAACGGAGAACCAAGACAGATTCCTATTATCCAGAGTACAACCTTTAAGTACGCAACCAGTGAAGATATGGGTAAATTATTTGATTTAGAGGCAGATGGATATTTTTATACCAGACTTCAGAATCCTACAAATGATATGGTAGCAAATAAGATATGCGAGCTGGAGGGTGGTTCGGCTGCAATGCTTACATCATCAGGTCAGGCAGCAAATTTTTATGCCGTATTTAATATTGCAAATTATGGAGACCATGTGGTAGCTTCCAATTCCATTTATGGCGGTACCTATAATTTGTTTGCAGTAACAATGAAGAAAATGGGAATTGATTTCACATTTGTTAGTCCTGACGCAACAGAAGAAGAACTTTCTGCTGCATTTAAACCGAATACAAAGGCAGTGTTTGGCGAGACTGTTGCAAATCCTGCATTGACCGTTCTGGATATTGAGAAATTTGCGAAGGTTGCACATGCACATAGTGTTCCCCTTATCGTAGATAATACCTTCCCTACACCGATTAACTGCAGACCTATAGAATGGGGAGCCGATATCGTGACACATTCTACGACAAAGTATATGGATGGACATGCTGCCGGAGTAGGCGGTTGTATCGTGGATGCAGGAAAATTTGACTGGATGAAGTACGCAGACAAATTCCCTGGACTTTGTACACCGGATGACAGTTATCATGGAATTACCTATGCCGAGAAATTTGGTATGGGCGGAGCATTTATCACAAAATGTACCGCACAGCTGATGCGCGACTTTGGTTCAATACAATCACCACAGAATGCATTTATTTTGAATCTGGGACTTGAGAGTCTTCATGTAAGAATGGCAAGACATTGTGAAAATGCCATGAAGGTTGCAGCGTTCTTAGATGCGCATGAGAAGATAAGCTATGTAAATTATCCGGGACTTTCTAGTGATAAATACTATGAGCTTGCAAACAAATATATGCCAAATGGCTCATGCGGTGTTGTCAGCTTCGGTGTAAAGGGAGGAAGAGCAGCCGCTGAGAAGTTTATGAGGTTCTTAAAGCTTGGCGCTATTGAGACACATGTTGCAGATGCCAGAACGTGCTGCCTTCATCCTGCGAGTGCAACACACAGACAGATGAATGATGCAGAACTTGAGGCATGTGGCGTATATCCTGATTTGGTAAGATATTCATGTGGTATTGAGGATGCAGATGACCTTATTGCTGATCTTGCACAGGCGCTTGAGCAGATATAGAATATGTAAATAAAAAGACTTGGAGGACGTCATGGGCGGAATATTCGGAGTAGTATCAAAAGAAAATTGTATATTTGATTTGTTTTTTGGAACGGATTATCATTCACATCTTGGAACAAGAAGAGCAGGAATGGCGGTATATGGAGATAATGGATTTAAGAAAGTGATTCATTCCATAGAAAACAGTCCGTTTCGGACAAAATTTGATAAAGAAGCAAATACACTGGAGGGTTACTATGGAATAGGAAGTATATCCGATTATGAGGGGCAGCCGTTGCTTCTTCGTTCCCATCATGGAACATATGCCATAACAACCGTAGGGAAAATAAACAATATTAATGAGTTGCTGACAGAGGTTCTGGATTGCAAGGCACATCTTTTTGAGATGAGCAATGGAGATATCAGTCAGACAGAGATAGTGGCATCGCTTATCAATCAGAAGGAGAATTTTATAGATGGAATCCGATATGCGCAAGAGGTTATAGACGGTTCAATATCCATGCTGATTTTGACACCAAAGGGTGTATATGCAGCGAGAGACTTGATGGGAAGGACCCCGATTGTGATTGGCAAGAAAGAGAATGCATATTGTGCCAGCTTTGAAAGCTATGCATATTTGAATTTGGGATATACCGATTATAAGGAATTGGGACCGGGTGAAATCGTGGTTATGACTCCTGATGGTGTTAAGACTTTGATGGCACCGGGCAAAAATATGAAGATATGTACATTCCTTTGGGTTTATTATGGTTATCCGTCTGCTTCATATGAAGGTATGAGTGTGGAACAGATGAGATATAATTGTGGAATGATGATGGCAAAGCGTGACAATGTAAAGCCTGACGTAGTGGCGGGGGTTCCTGATTCCGGTACAGCGCATGCCATCGGTTATGCCAATGAGTCAGGTATACCATTTTCCAGACCGTTTATAAAATATACGCCAACATGGCCACGTTCCTTTATGCCGACGATACAGAATAAGAGAAATCTGATTGCCAAGATGAAGCTGATACCTGTACATGACTTGATTAAAGACAAAAGCCTGCTTCTGATCGATGATTCCATTGTACGAGGAACACAGCTTCGGGAGACAACAGAGTTTTTATATGAAAGCGGAGTGAAGGAGGTTCATATCAGACCGGCATGTCCGCCATTGCTTTTTGGTTGTAAGTATCTGAATTTCTCCAGATCTTCATCAGAAATGGAGCTGATTGCAAGACGTGCCATTGAGGCATTGGAGGATGGACCTGTTACAGAGGAATTGCTTAAAGAATATGCAAATCCTGACAGTGAAAAATATGCCGCTATGGTAGAGTGGATTAGAAAGCAGCTTAATTTTACCACGCTGATGTATAATCGTCTTGATGATATGCTGGATTCAGTCGGTATTGATAAGGACAAGCTTTGTACCTATTGCTGGGATGGAAGAGAATAGTATATAAAGATGAAAACCGGTTAGTAGAAGAATACTGACCGGTTTTTGCATTATTTATATGTAAGCAAACTTATATTGAAAAAGTTTCTTTTTATGATACAATAGGTTATTATTTAATGAAATTACTTAGGAGGGTATTATGAAGCTGCAAATAGCAAAAATAATATCAGTTATTTTGCCTGTTATTGGTGTTTTGGGTATATTTGTATTTGCATTTACAGGAAAGATTGTTTATGGCTGGTCATTATTTATCATATTGATGTTGATTTCGGGGCTGATAGGTACATTATTTTTCCGTTGCCCGCATTGTCATAAGGCGATACCGGTCAATGGAACTTTAAATCAAAAATATTGTCCATATTGTAAAGAAGATTTGGGTATGAAACCCAGCAAAATAAGTTATTACGGAAAGTGTACGGTTACAAAAGCGGGAACGTATAAAGCGTATACCGTTGTAGGACCGATGGTATTTGTAGTAAGTACAATGATAGTTCTGCTTATTATTGTGGCAATTCTTGGCTTTAACAGTATCTTTAATGGAATTGGACGTATCCTTGTAGTGATAGCCTTTTTGATTGGAATTTTTCTTGGTATATTTTGTAGATTGGTTGTTGGTTCTGCTGCCAAAATGGATAACGAGAAAGTTTATTATAGTAAAATACCATTTCGATGGAAGGCATATGAACTGGCGGATATAAAGGAACAGGCGAAACGTGTCAAACCATTTTATCATGTGACGAGAGGATATGTTGTTCCAACATCAAAGGACGCATTGATTCTGCCTGTTGCGAGTTATATGGGAGGTCAGGAATTTCTGAAAGAATTTACAGACAGGATAGGACAGCCGATGATAGATATCAGGCCGGATTTAGTACTTTCAAAGCATTCTGAAAAGGCAAAGCGAGATGAAGACATATATACGGAATTTTTGAATAATATTAAGAAAGAAGAGGGCTAACAATGGATTCAAGTGGAAAAATAACAAATGAAGAATTGGTTAAAGCTATGGCTTTGATGAAGGAAAATGACAATCTTGATACAAAGAGAAATTATCTTATGAATGTCGTAAAAGCGAAGTTTCTTATACCTGCAAAAATGGAAAAAAGGCCGGATAAGGATGAAAAAGGCGAGTCATTAAAAAAAGGCAAAGTCAGGGTAAACTTTTGTGTCATTACAAATCCTGAAAAGAAAAGCTTTCTGCCTGTATTTACAGATGAAGAAGAGATGGCAAAGGGCACCTACGAGGATGCGGAGAAAGTAGTTATTAAGTATCAGGATTTAGAGCATATGGTTCTTGCGTCAAAGGGAGAGCTGTCAGGAATTGTTATTAATCCCCATGGGGAAGGCTTTATTATTCCGGCAGAGCTTATCGCAGATTTGGAGAAGAATAAGAAGAAAACGAATATAAAGAAGAATGAAATACCAACAAATGCTAATATTAAGCTTAGGACGCCAAAGTATATGCCTGTTGATATGCTGGAGGCAGCATCTAAGCTTATGACAGAAAGGCAGGAGGTTAAGTGTGCATATTTGCAGATGATGGAAAAGGATAATGGCGAAGATGAATATCTGATTGCCATAGATTTGGACGGAGATGAGATGTCTTTATTCAGTGACTTAATGCCTGTTATGAGACCACATTCTTTTGGTATTAATATTGCTCTTACAAATGTAAAAAATGGATTAGGAGCAAAGGTTGCAAAAATTGCAGAACCATTTTATGTAAAAAAGTCATAGGAGTTCATTCATGTTAAAAAAATATTTAATTATTTTTTTTATTTCAATGGTACCGTTAATTGAGCTTAGAGGTGCGATACCGTTTGCAGTAGGCTTTAACCTGCCTGCAATACCTTCATTCATAGTTTGTGTAATCGGGAATATGCTGCCCGTACCTGTTATATTCTGGTTTGCCAGAAAAGTACTTCTATGGGGCAAGGATAAAAAATATATTGGGAGGTTTTTTACATTTTGTCTGGAAAAGGGAGAAAAAGGCGGTCAAAAGATGAAAGAAAAGGCAGGCGTAGGAATTTATCTTGCACTGTTGCTTTTTGTCGGAATACCACTTCCCGGAACAGGTGCATGGACAGGAACTCTTGCTGCCAGCTTTCTTGACCTTGACTGGAAGAAGAGTGCCGTCTCGGTAATGCTTGGTGTTATGCTTGCCGGAGTCATTATGTATCTTGCAAGTCTGGGACTTTTCGGGGCAATAGGTGCCATATTGAAATAGAGAGTTGGAATCGTAACGGAAAGGAGTAAAGGATATGGGAATTAATCCGGCAGCAATGTTTAAAATAAAAGGAGCATGGGAGAAATTTGCAGCAAATCATCCAAAATTCCCCATGTTTTTAAATGCAGCCGCCAGAAGTGGAATAAAGGAAGGCTATATATTGGAGCTTAAAATAACCTCAGATGAAGGGAACACCATCTGTACAAATGTAAAGTTAACCGAATCTGATATGGAGCTTATTCAGACATTAAAGGAGATTGGCGGAGCATCAAGGTAAAGTGGAAAAGGGGTTGTTCGTGACAGCCCTTTTGATGTGTAAAAGAAATTATGAAGGTATGTGGATATCATTCAAAATTCCTGTCGTAAAGTAAAGCGGCAATTAATACAACAAAGCAGGAGCCTGCATTATGCACCAAAGCACCTGTTGTCGGATTTAGTAAACCTAATACAGAACAGGTTACTGCCGCAAGGTTAATGCACATGGAAAGAGAAATACTGAACTTGATTGTAGCTACAGTAGCATTTGACAGCCTTTTCAAATATGGAATATTGGAAATATCGTCGTTCATAAGTGCAATGTCAGCAGCTTCCACAGCAATATCACTTCCCATACTTCCCATTGCCACACCTACATCAGCGGTTTTTAGGGCAGGTGCGTCATTTACACCATCACCTATCATGCATACCGTATTTCCGGCTTCCTGTATATGGGCAATGCTTTGCACTTTTTCATCGGGTAACAAATCTGCCTTTACATTGGTAATACCTGCTTGTGCGGCGAAATAGTCTGCCGTTTTTTTGTTATCGCCCGTAAGCAGTACTGTTTCTGTTTTCATTTCTGACAATTTGTTAATGATAACCCTTGCCGTTGGTCTTAACACATCAGACAAAGCAAGTATGCCTATACAATGCCTGCTGTCTGCGACAATAATAGAAGCTTTTCCCTGCATACGCAGCTTATCCAGCTCATTTGTGGCATTTGCAGGAATCATAATTCCATTTTGCCGTATAAATTTTTCATTACCGCAGTATAGTTTTAATCCTGATAGCTCGGCACGGATACCTTTTCCACCCTGCATTTTGAAAAAATCTGTTTTCTTTAGAATTATTCCGTTATTTCTCGCATAAGCTACGACCGCTTTTCCCAGTGGATGCTCACTTCTTGCTTCGGCGGAGGCTGCAAGAACAAGCAAATCATTTTCACTGATATTTTTGTCAAGAGAAATAATATCACTTAATTCCAGCTTTCCATATGTTAATGTTCCTGTTTTGTCAAAGACGATGGTATTTACCTTTCCCATTTTTTCAAGTGCTTCGCCGGACTTGATAACAATACCATGCTTCGTTGCCTGCCCAATGGCTGCCATAATAGCAGTTGGAGTCGCAAGGACCAGCGCACAAGGACAGAATACAACTAAAACGGTTACCGCCCGCACAATGTCCTGCGTGACAAGACCTGCGATAATAGCTATTATCATGGCAGCAGGCACAAGCCAGCTTGCACATTTATCTGCGATTCTTTGCATAGGTGCCTGATTGTTTTCTGCGTCCTGCATCATTCGGATTAGTTTTTGAAGAGAACAGTCCTCGCCTACGTTGGTTGCTTTTATGTCAATAGAGCCAAATCGGTTGATTGTTCCGCAAAACACTTCATCCCCGATATTCTTATCGACGGGCATCGATTCACCTGTCATAATGGATTGGTCAACGGAGGTTTCTCCATGAATGATGATACCATCTACAGGGATTGCTTCCCCCGGCAATACTCTAAGTATGTCATTTTGTATAATTCTATCCGCTGCAATTATTGCAATACTGATTAATAGTGCTGATGAAATTTTGCTGATTCCCTTATTATGAATGATCCGCCAAACAGCCAGATATAATAAAGAAATTCCACAAATAATAACGGTAATCCATGCCGGCTCAAAAGGTAAATGAATACCCATTTTCGGAAGTATAAAATTGAAAGCAAGAAAAACGCCACCTACAATCGTCATAGGGAATCCTGCTAAAAAATCGTTAATCCGTTTTATCATATACACACCTTCCTTTGTTGACAAGCCTTTCTATTAGTTGTACACTTTATACGTTACAAAACATTTTGTTCGTTTTTATTGTAGCAGCTTTATGAAGCGAATCAATAACCAAAAAATCCGTTGTGTTCGATACTGAACATTTTTACTAAAATGTACGGAGGTACTATGGATAGACGACAGCAGAAAACAAGGCAGGCAATTTTTAGGGCATTCAGTGAATTACTTGCAAGAAAAGGATTTGCGAATATTACGGTACAGGAAATCATCGACGAAGCGAACGTAAGCAGAAGTACCTTTTATGCCCATTTTGAAACAAAGGATGATTTGTTAAAAGTTATGTGCACAGACATCTTTAATCATGTTTTTTCAGATGATTTAGAAAAGGAAGGCAATCACGACTTTTCTCATGCAGGGCATGATTTTGAAAAAGAGATTACGCATATTTTATATCATTTGCAGGATAACGGAAAAAATCTGAAGGGGCTTCTTTCTTGTGAAAGCGGAAATATTTTTATGAAATATTTTAGAAACTATTTGTATGAGATGTTTCCGGCTTATATCGAAAAATTGCATTATCAGGCGCCAACTGAATATGTTGTGAATATTGCGATATGCAGCTTTTTAGAAACGGTGCGGTGGTGGATTACAGGGAATGACCAATATACGCCTGAGCAAATCGCATCATTTTTTATAGAGTATATAAATAAAAAGATGTTTTAAGAAGAATGTCAATGTGTATCATTCATTTTCATTGAGATTTTGCGATGTAGAATTTGCTTGACCGCTAAATTCGCTGCTTATGGGGAATACAATATAAACAGGATTCCCTATAATATCCGTATTGGAATAAGGAGGTATCAGTATATGGATACAAAAAAAGTCGGTATGTTTCTTGCGGAACTTAGAAAGCAGAATAACATGACACAGGAACAGCTTGGAGAAAAAATAGGAGTGACAAATAAAACCGTTTCCAGATGGGAAACCGGTGCATATATGCCGCCAATAGAAATGCTGGAGGTCTTAGGTGGCTTATATGATATTTCAATTAATGAGATAATCAGCGGAGAAAAATTGGATGAAACTGCGTATAAGCCAAAAGCGGAAGAAAATATTAAAGCGGTGCTTGCAGAAAGTGCATTTACATTAAAAGACAGGATTGCGTTTTTTCAAAAGAAGTGGAAAAAAGAGCATGCTTTTGAGCTGACATTTGAGATGATAGTAATATTTGCAGCAATGATATGCGGTTTTGTATTTGATAACGGATTACAGATAGTTGCTGTCATCGTCGCATTTGTATGGTCCGTTTGGCAGTATAACAGAATGATGGCTTTTGTTGAAAAATACGCCTATACCGGCAATAAGAACAGTAATAACCGATTTGAAGGGGAGAGAACGGAATGAATGCGATTCTGAACAATATAAGACAGCCATAGAAAAATATAGGTATTTCCAAGAAGATTATTAACACAATGTTAATTTTTTATCAGGAGTTCTATTAGGTGTGGTTCCCAAGTGGCTTGATAATGTGGCTATTGATAACAGTATCTGGTGGCAGCACATATTGGGATGATTAGATTGTAGAAATGGATTCTCTGCATTTGGATTTATAATGAAAAAACGCACAATTAGGAAAAAGATTTCTTGACTTGTACTATATAGTTGTGTTATTGTTGAATGTGCGATGAAAGAGGTCTTTTTTTTATGCCTTAAAATAATTAATGGAGGTAGATGGAAGTGCGCGTTAAAATAACATTGGCATGTCAGGATTGTAAACAGCGTAATTACAATATGACAAAGGATAAGAAAACGCATCCAGACAGAATGGAAACAAAGAAGTACTGTAGATTCTGCAAGGCTCATACAGTACACAAGGAGACAAAATAGTCTGTACCAGTAAGGAGGATTGATTTAATGTCTAAGAATGAAGAAACATCAACAACTCTCAAGAGAAGCTGGTCTCAGGAATTAAAGGGTGAGTTCAAGAAGATTAGTTGGCTTGACAAATCATCCCTGGCAAAACAGTCATGCGTAGTTATTGTTTCAACCGTTATTCTCGGTTGTCTGATAGCGATTATTGACTGGCTGATTCAAATTGGTTTGTATTTCATAGTTGGGTAAAGGTTGGTGAAGAATATGGCAGAAGCAGAAAATGCAAGATGGTATGTTGTTCATACCTACTCAGGATATGAAAACAAGGTAAAAGCCGATATTGAGAAAACTATTGAAAACAGAAAATTACAGGACCAAATATTGGAAGTATCTGTACCGGTTGAGGAATCCATAGAGGTTAAGAACGGAGTACAGAAAGCTGTGACAAGAAAATTGTTCCCGGGATATGTACTGCTCAATATGGTTATGAACGATGCTACATGGTATGTTGTTCGTAACACAAGAGGAGTTACAGGATTTGTAGGACCAGGGTCAAAGCCGGTTCCGCTTTCAGAGGAAGAAATGAAGAATCTTGGTATTAATCAGGAGACTCTCGTTATTGACGTTGAAGTGGGCGATATGATTCAGGTTATATCAGGTGCTTGGGAAGGCACAGTAGGAAATATTAAGGCAATCAACACCAATAAACAGACCATAACCATCGATGTTGAAATATTTGGTCGGGCAACATCTGTAGAAATTGCATTTGTTGATATCAAAAAAGTGTAGTTAGAAAGTGGAAGGGTATCCCCCGTTATTACCACAATATTTTTGGAGGTGCGCTAAAATGGCGAAGAAAGTAGAAGGATATATCAAATTACAGATACCTGCAGGAAAGGCAACACCTGCACCACCTGTTGGACCGGCACTTGGTCAGCACGGTGTAAATATCGTTGCATTTACGAAGGAATTCAATGCTAGAACTGCAAATGACGGAGATATGATTATTCCGGTTGTTATTACAGTATATCAGGATAAGAGTTTTAGTTTTGTTACAAAGACTCCGCCTGCTTCACTTCTTATTAAGAAGGCTTGTAATATCAAGTCAGGTTCTGCAAACTCAAAGAAGAACAAGGTTGCAACAATCTCAAAGGCTAAGGTTCAGGAAATTGCCGAACTTAAGATGAAGGATTTAAACGCTGCAAGTCTTGAGGCTGCTATGAGTATGATCGCTGGAACAGCTCGTTCAATGGGCGTTACAGTAGAAGAATAAAATTAGTACAAAACATTTTGGTGGGAGGGTCGCTCCCGATAAGACCACAGGAGGTTTATGATAATGAAAAAAAGTAAGAAATATGTAGATGCAAGTAAGCTCTATGATAAGACTGCTGCTTATGAAATCGAAGAAGCAGTTGCTTTGGTTAAAAAGATGGCTACAGCTAAGTTTGATGAGACTGTAGAGGCTCATTTAAGACTTGGTGTAGATGGCCGTCATGCAGATCAGCAGGTTCGTGGTGCTGTTGTATTGCCGAACGGAACCGGTAAGACTGTTAAGGTTCTTGTTTTCGCAAAGGGAGACAAAGTTGATGAGGCTCTTGCAGCAGGTGCTGATTATGCAGGTGGCGAGGAGTTGGTTCCAAAGATTCAGAAGGATGGATGGTTAGATTTTGACGTTGTTGTTGCTACACCGGATATGATGGGTGTTGTTGGTCGTTTAGGACGTGTTCTTGGACCAAAGGGCTTAATGCCAAACCCAAAGGCTGGTACAGTTACAATGGACGTGACAAAGGCTATCAATGATATCAAAGCCGGTAAAATAGAGTACAGACTTGACAAAGCCAATATTATCCATGTGCCAGTGGGAAAGGTTTCTTTTACAGAGGAACAGTTAAACGAGAATTTCCAGACTTTAATAGACGCTGTTGTTAAAGCAAAACCGGCAGCTGCTAAGGGTCAGTATTTGAAGAGTGTTGTTGTTGCTTCAACTATGGGTCCTGGTGTTAAGGTAAATACTACAAGATATGTATAAATCTTAGCATAGCTGCAAAAAGAGCCATCGTATTGTGAGGTGCATACCAAATATTAAATTTGGGTGCAAGTCATGTACGGTGGCTCTTTTCGTTTTTGTACCGTATTTCAAATGCTTAGAAAAATAAAAATCAAAGTATAAAAGTTAAAAAAATTTGTCAAAATCGGTAAAAAGAAAATAAAAAGAATAAAACCGGCGGGGGCAACGCCGCCTTTTGAGGATGTGACCTGCCTTGAGAACTACTGGGCAAAAAGTGGGGGCAGAACTGTGAGACAGGAACCTTGCGTATGGTTATGCTTCATAGACCTGATGTAGAACTCAATACGATTGATGCAAGCAAATATAATGAAGAATTTAATGCAATTATAGGTGATAAAAAGGAGTATTATTGGATTGGAAAGGAAAAACCGGATATTGCAAAGGCTGCGGCACAGCATGATGCTTACGCACAGATTTTAAGGGATAATGGTGTGGAGGTTGTTTATACAAATCCAAATAATAAACCTAATCTGACAAAGACAATTAATTGCTGTGATGTAGGCATTACTGTTCCGGGTGGTATGATTATTTGCAGAAATGCACCTTATATGAGAAAGGGAGAAGCCTGCGTGGCAACGAAGACGTTAGGTGCACTTGGAATGCCAATACTTCGTACCATGAACGGTACGGGTGTTGCAGAAGGAGGAAACTGTCTGTTCTTAGATGATAAACATGTCTGCATCGGTCATTCAACCAGAACAAATCTGGAAGAAATCCGTCAGGTTCGTGAGATTCTTACACCAATGGGGATTGAATTGATTGTAATTCCGTGTCCGGGATATATGTTACAACTCCACTCTTCATATCGCAGCAGCCTCGACCAAACATGTAGTCACCACTTTCCAAATCAGAACGGACCTCCTCGGTCAGGGGAACCGTTTTCAATGCGGTCATCAGTTTGTCCGGTTTAAAAGCAAATTCCTTTAAGATACCAAAATCTTCTACACCGACAGTATCCGTATGGCCATGAAGAATAATCGTCTGTTTAGAGGTTCCACGAGTTCCTTTCAATATTGCAAAGACATTTCGGCGGTTTAATATATCATCTTTTAAAGGACGCACAATTACCTGTTCGGGATGTTCCTTGAAATAAGGAATGGCTCTCAGATAATTTTCAATATATATACCAATATCATGTTCACCGGGTGTTCCGTTTACACTTGCGACGGATACCATTTCTTTTGTGATTGTTTCAATCTCGTTATATAAATCCATGTAGTTATCTCCTTTTCTTTATTCGTATTCAAAATACTGTATACAGTATATCATACAAAAAAGACTGTCAATCTTACGACGACAGGTCTTTTTAAGAAAAAGAAAATCACTAAAAATTCTTTTTTTATTTAACTAATATACGAAGTCCTACCTGCTGAATGTGCTTTTCCATGGCAGCAGCATCCTCATATCGATCCTCCATAATTGCATTTACAATTTGGTCATGTCCTTCTATTGCATCCTGACTGTAACGCTCCAATGTTCCAGACAGGATATGAAATCGTTTGGTAACAAGATGAATACGCTCAATCATTTCATATAAAAAAGTATTATTGGAACATTTTGCAATAAATATGTGGAAATGATAATCTGCATCCAGATAATCAAGCTCGTGATCGTTTATGCCGCTATTTATGATGGTCTTACATTTATCGGACAATTTTTGGAGTTGTTTCTTTTTTGCTTTATCCATATTGCCTTCCAGCAGTTGAACTGCCAGAACTTCCAGACTGTTTCGGACAATGGTGACATTCTGAATATCACTCAGAGATACAGAAGACACAACCAGCTTTTTATTTTCATTTGGAATTACAATATGTTCAAACTGAAGTCTTTTCAGAGCATCACGAATCGGTGTACCGGAAAAGCTTGCAAAAGCAAGATGATTATATGTGCATTATTTTACAAAGGATAGGTCGGTTTCATTTGTCAAGTTTAAGATTGATTAGGATATCAAAATGATGGTGAGTTGAACATCAAAACTCTTCCTTGACAGATACCTTTATCACAGGTAAAATTTTATTTGTATCAAGATATAAGTCTGTGTGGTCTCTCGATTTTAAGGGGTTTGGACGAATTATAATGATGGAGGAGTTACGGATGAGACAGAAGAAAATTCATTACATCTATAATAAAGAGATGGAGTGTATGGATTTTGAAGAAAGAAAGAAGCTTCAGGGGGAAAGACTGAGAAAGACTGTTGAGCTTGAGTATGCAAAGGTTCCTGCATATCGGGAGAGAATGGATGCAGCAGGGGTAAAGCCTTGTGACATTAATTCTGTAGAAGATATTGTTAAGCTGCCGTTTATGGAAAAGACAGATCTTAGAGATCAGTTCCCATATGGACTTTTTGCCGCTGATTTAAAGGATATGGTTCGTATTCAGGGGTCTTCAGGTACAACGGGCAAGCCAATCGTATCGGGATATACCGAAAATGATGTAGATGTATGGACTGAAATGGTTGCGAGAGCAATTACGGCGGCTGGAGGAAATGAAAATGATATTGTTCAGGTAGCATATGGCTATGGCTTGTTTACCGGCGGCTTAGGTGCACATCAGGGTGCTACGAAGGTAGGAGCAATGGTAATTCCCATGTCATCCGGTAATACACAGAGACAGATTATGATGTTAAAGGAATTAGGAGTAACAATGCTTTGTTGTACGCCGTCATACGCTACATATCTGGCAGAGACAATCCGGGAAATGGGTATTAAGCCTGAGGAACTGAAGCTTAAATCAGGATGCTTTGGTGCAGAGCCTTGGACAGAAGAAATGAGACAGCATCTTGAGGAGCTGCTTGATTTTGATGCTATGGATATATACGGGCTGACAGAGATTGGCGGACCGGGTGTAGCATTTGAATGTATGGAGAAGTGCGGAATGCATATCAATGAGGACCATGTTATTGCTGAGATTATTGACCCTGTAACATGTGAACCGTTGCCGGATGGAACATCTGGAGAATTGGTATTTACGACACTTACAAAAACAGGTACACCAATGCTTAGGTATAGAACACATGATATATGTACACTGACTCATGGAACCTGCGGTTGCGGCAGAACCACTGTTAAGATGAGCCGTATAACGGGTAGAACAGATGATATGCTTGTTATTCGTGGAGTAAATGTATTTCCTAGCCAGATAGAGGCTGTTCTTATGGCCATAGAAGAAGCATCAGCGCATTATATGCTGGTTGTTGACAGAGTAAATTCTCAGGATAAGCTTAAGGTTCAGGTTGAATTAAAGGAAGATGTAGATATGACAGATGTGGTCAAGCTTGATAAAATAGCTGCCGAAATAAAGAAGAGAATCAAGGAGATACTTCTTATCAGTGCTTCTGTTGAGTTACTTCCACCTAAGTCTATTCCACGTTCTGAAGGAAAGGCAAAGAGAATTACAGATAATAGAAATACAGGTTTCTAAAAAGACATAAGAAAGGCTCTTCTCGTTATAAAATGAATTGTTATGGTGGGAGGAGTCTTTGCTGATTTATGGGGAAATCCATTTATTATAGATAGCAAAGACTTAAGTGGATATGTGGAAATATATTAAATAGATATAAGATGTCGGGATGTTGTAAAATGAATAACAGTACGAATAAAAAAATCAAGATACTTATTTGGAAAAATAAATATGGATTACTACTTACGCAATTCGTATTTGGTTTCTTTGCTGCCTATATTTCGGTGCCCATTATTACCAAGGGATTCTATCTTGTTATAAAAATGTCAGGATATAGTGCTATTACAAAAGAGAATTACCTTAAAATTCTAAGGACTCCCGGGGCTGTTATATATATCCTCATTATTCTTGCACTTGTTATGCTGATGATGCTGCTTAATACGGTTATGATGGTAGTACTTTTGGATGATAGCTGCAGGAAGAACCGGTCAGGTGTAACAGGATATATACGTCAGGTGGAAAAACATTTTGTGAAATATGTATTTTCGTCAAAAATACTCAGTATTTTTTATTTTATGCCGATTACCATAGCTGTTTATTTGCCTGCTATTATATTGCTGTCATACAATAATTCAGTAATAAACTTTCTGATTAATTACATAGAAAAGGAAATTGGGCAGCTGCTGTACTGGTGCGTATTGATTGTCATATATATCTTGTGTATCGTATTTACGGTTTTCAGGTTTCCTGTTGTCCGGTGGCTTATCTTATCTAACAGAAGCTACAAAAGCTCAGTGAAGGCCTCAAAACCTTTATTTTCTATGTCACTTAGACGTCTGAAGAATTATATAAAGTGGAATATCAGCTGTTTTTTGATCAGCGTTCTTTTATATTTGGCATTAATATTTATAAGTATTTTTGTAATAAGCATCATGTCAAAGGATCATAATATTCTTATTATGTTTTATGAAGTTTATGGTGGTATCAATTCGGCTATTACAGTTCTCATTGCCTTAATATGCGGCTGTTTAAACTTAGGAGCTATCGCAGAACTGACAAGGGGATATCTGACAGGGTATCAGGAACCGCAGGAAGAGCTTAAGAAAACAAGTCGTGTTACAATTGGCGTTTCTTTTTTAGTGATTTCTATTGTGACCATGTTTTTCTGTGTTCAGATTATACTGGATGGAAAAGAACAGACCTATGTATCTATAGGTCAGACACTGGTTTCGGCGCACAGGGGAGAGAGCACATATGCACCTGAAAATACCATTCCCGCTATAGAAAGGGCTATAGAAGATGGTGCCGATTATGTTGAGATTGATGTAAGACTTACAGCAGACAGTCAGGTTATATTGATGCATGATGCAGATACAAAAAGAACCACAAACGGGAAGCTGGTGGTAAAGAACAGTACCTACGAGGAGCTGCTTGCGCTTGATGCCGGTTCGTGGTTTTCAGAGGAATATACAGATACGAAAATACCGACATTGGAAGAGGCAATAAAGCTGTGTAAAGGCAAAATCATGATGAATATAGAATTAAAGCCTGCTGATAATAAAGGGGAATTGGAACAGGCTGTTGCCAACCTGATTACTGAATACAATATGGAGAGTCAGTGTATTGTTACTTCATTTAATCAGAAATCAATATTTACCATAAAGCAAGCCAACCCGGAAATTGTAACGGGGTATATTTATACCTTTGGATATAGTAATAAAATAGAATATAAGAATATGGATGTGCTTAGCATAAACTCAAGATATCTGACAAGGGATGTGGTTACAGGTGCGCATCAAAAGGGTATTATTGTTTCCGCATGGACTGTAAATAATAGTCGGGAAATGCGTCGTATGGTTGCTATTGGTGTGGACAATATCATTACGGATAATACATCACTTGCCAAAAGAATTATCTATGAAAAGAATGAAAGCGGATTTGCAGATATATGGAAATATATTGCTTCCATATATACGAATTAGAAAAGGCGGAAAAAACAGCTTATCATGCGACATCATGATAAGCTGTTTTTGCAAGTTATTTATATGGATTTACATGAACCATACAGTGCTTAACTTCAGGAAATTTCTGTTCGATGGAATCATGCACGGCCTCTGCAATCGCATGAGAATCAGTAAGCGACATATCTCCGTCTACTGCGATTTCTACATCTACATATGCTTTATTTCCGAATTGGCGTGTAAGAATACTGTCAACTCTTTTTATGCCCTTTTGGTTATATACTGTCATGTGAATGGCTTTGATTGTTTCCTCATCACAGGAGGAATCTACCATTTTGTTAAAGGCGTCTTGAAAAATATCCATAGCAGCGATGATAATAAATATACAAATGACGATACTGGCTATGGAGTCCATAATCGGATAGCCAAGTCTTGAGGCACCGATACCAATCAATGCACCAATAGAAGATAGCGCATCGGAACGGTGATGCCATGCATCTGCCATAAGGGCTCCGGAATTGATTTTCTTTGCACCGGCTCTTGTGTACCAAAACATAAGCTCCTTTACAATGATAGATATGATTGCCGCAATGATTGCAAGCATACCGGGGGCAGACAATGAATGATATTTACCGGAAGTAATCGTCTTCAGTCCACTATATCCGATACCGAGTCCTGTCAGTAATAGAACATCAGCAAGTATAATTGATGCAACACATTCAAAGCGTTCATGTCCATAGGGATGCTTATCGTCAGATTTTTTTCCTGCAACATTGATACCGATGATAACAATAATGGTACTAAATACATCTGACGCAGAATGTACGGCGTCGGATATCATCGCACTTGAATGTGCTATAATACCTGAGAATGCTTTTACCAGTGATAAAATTATATTTGCTATTATACTGACAACAGATATTTTCATAGCCAGCTGCTTTTCTGCTGAGTTACTAGATGTCATAATGAGTTCCCCTTATTGATTGGATTATTGTTGTGAATAAGTTAATATATTTGGTGATTATATCATATAGTTTGCGGTTAGTACATTGAAACATATTGATTTTTTGTGGCTTTTTGTGTAAAATTTTGTTTGTTGTTTATTTATAGTGAGAGAAAGTGTCTGCATGGATGTTTTTTTGCAGATAAAAGAAAGGTGTTATTGAGATGAATAATTATGAATTGGTGGCATTTATTGCATATTTCGTGCTGGTTATTGGTGTAGGAATCTATTTCTTCATTAAATCTAAGACAGAGGTTGGCGAAAAAGCATACTTCCTTGGCGGCAGAAATATGAATGGTTTCGTTGCAGCTCTTAGTGCCGGAGCTTCTGATATGAGTGCATGGGTATTGATGGGACTTCCGGGCGCATTTTATTTAAATGGACTTAGTGAAATGTGGATTTCGGTAGGACTTCTGATTGGAACAGTTTGTGCATGGATTTTTGTTGCACCGAGGCTTAGGAGATTTTCCATTAAATTTAATGATTCTATTACAATTCCGCAGTATCTGACAAACAGATTTCAAACAAATAATAAGGTTTTACAGATTATATGTGCGATTATATTTGTTATTGCATATTGTATCTATGCGGCATCCAGTATAAAGGCGTGTGGAACACTTTTCAATACGGTTATGGGTACGGATGAGCGGGTTGCCATGATTGTGGCAGCTGCGATTATTGTAGTATATACTTTCCTTGGCGGATTTAATGCCGTATGCTGGACAGATTTTTTTCAGGGAATGCTTATGCTTGCAGCACTTATGATTGCTCCGATTATTGCTGTCGTAGCCATGAGTGCTACAGGATTTATAGCTCCTGCTGATGTGCTTCCTGAGCATTATTATAGCGTGCTTTCAGGTGGGGCATTCAATAGAGCAAGCATTGTTACTATTGTATCAGGTCTTGGTTGGGGACTGGGATACTTTGGTATGCCGCATATTCTTGTAAGATATATCTCAATTAAATCTGAAAAAGAGATGAAGAAATCAAGATTGGTTGGAAGCATATGGACTGCAATTATTCTTACAATGGCATCTGTAGTGGGTATTGTAGGAAGAAAATATTTTGGTGCAGGACTTTCGGATTCATCACAAGTGTTCATCAGTACAACCAGAGCAGTATTCCCGGCTATCATTGCAGGTATCCTTTTATCAGCAATACTTGCAGCATCTATGAGTACGGCAGATTCTCAGCTTCTTGCTTCCTCATCTGCATTTGCATCAGATGTATATAAGCCTGTATTTCGTAAGAAGGCGTCAGATAAGGAGATGCTCTGGGCAGGCCGTTTTGTCGTTATTATTATATCGGTAATCGCATTGTTTATAGCAATGAATCCTGATTGTAACAGTATCATGGATTTGGTAAGTAATGCATGGGGGGCCTTTGGGTCAGCCTTCAGCCCTGCAATTTTGCTTTCGCTTTACTGGAAAAGACTGACATATCAGGGCACATTGGCATCTATAATAGTAGGTTTTACGGTAGATGCATTATGGTTTAAGTTTCTTGCTTCATCAACAGGAATCTATGAGATTATACCGGGATTTGTGGCGGGACTTCTTACGGCTGTTATTGTATCACTTGTCACAAAGGCTCCGTCTGAGGATGTAATAAATACATTTGAAGAGGCAAAAAAGCCTACTGAAGATGCGGAGTAAAAAAAATATGAAATTAAAAAAACCACACCTTATGGTGTGGTTTTTTTAATCAACAAAGAGAAAAAAATTTGTTTGAAGAACTGTACTTAATGTACAATATACTTGTGAACAAAATATTAACAACTATTGAGAAATTTGTAAAAGAAGTTGCATAAATTGTGAATTTTTTATGGGAAAAAATGTTGTTGACACTATTAAATGGAAATTTCTATGGCTTATCTATGGAAAAACCATAAATAATGTGCTATAACAGATAATAGGCGCAAAGTTATTTGCGAATTTTACTTATTTTACTTGAAAGGAAGTAGATGGACATGGAAAAGAAGAATATCGATTGGGCAAATCTTGGATTTGGATATATGGAAACAGATAAAAGATTTGTATCAAATTTTAAGGATGGCAAGTGGGATGACGGTGTTCTGACAGAGGATTCCAAAGTTGTTATTAACGAATGTGCCGGAGTACTTCAATATGCACAGACCATATTTGAAGGTTTAAAGGCATATACAACTGAAGATGGAAAAATCGTTTGTTTTCGGCCTGATTTAAATGCAAGCAGACTGGCTGATTCCGCAAGAAGACTTGAGATGCCTGTATTCCCGGAAGATAGATTTGTGGAAGCAGTTGTAGACACCGTTAAGGCAAATATCGGATATGTACCACCATATGGTTCGGGTGCGACACTTTACATCAGACCATATATGTTCGGCTCAAATCCTGTTATCGGTGTAAAGCCTGCTGATGAGTATCAGTTTAGAATTTTCTGTACACCTGTTGGACCTTATTTTAAGGGCGGTGCAAAGCCGATTACTATTAAGGTTTCAGATTTTGACAGAGCAGCACCGCATGGAACAGGTCATATCAAGGCAGGTCTGAATTATGCCATGAGTTTACATGCTATTGTTACAGCACATCAGGAAGGCTTTGATGAGAATATGTATCTTGATGCTGCTACAAGAACAAAGGTTGAGGAGACAGGTGGAGCAAACTTCTTATTTGTAACAAAGGACGGTAAGATAGTAACACCTAAGTCAGACAGTATCCTTCCATCTATTACAAGACGTTCACTTATGGTAGTTGCCAAGGATATTCTTGGACTTGAAGTTGAAGAGAGAGAAGTTTATTTTGATGAAATAAAGGATTTTGCCGAGTGTGGTCTCTGCGGAACAGCAGCCGTTATTTCACCTGTTGGTAAGATTTATGACCATGGTAAGGAAATCTGTTTCCCAAGCGGTATGGAAGATATGGGCCCTGTAACAAAGAAGCTGTATGATACGCTTACAGGTATTCAGATGGGCAGAATTGAAGGACCTGAGGGATGGATTAAGGTTATCGAATAAAAATAGAAGAATAGATTTTTAGCTTTGCAAAAGCCGCAGACTACATATCAGTTGCTTGCGGCTTTTTGTAACGATATTTTTATAAAATATATGAGAAAGAATTAAAGCAAATCATGTTCTGAGGAATAGAAATATATATAAGAGGAAAGAAAAAATGATAAAAAAGGCGTTCTTATATTAGTAATACTGGCTATGCTGCCGGGATATGCCAGCTGTGCAGGCAGAAATTTGGATTCGGCTTCGGAAACGGATACCTATGTAGAAGAGATACAAACGACCGAGACAACCGGGATAACTGATACGGAGCAGAAAATGAAATAATAGCATGTCAGATGATGACTGCTGTGCTATTATTTTGTATATCGTTACAGCCACTTTTCAGAGACATGCTTTGAAGTTGACAGATGGCATATATCAGATGGGAGATGACTCCCGCCTCTATAGGCGGCGAGTAACAAATTT
>CAZATW010000031.1:0-33665 GCA_964488185.1 uncultured Coprococcus sp.
GTCAGCTAACGCTGACACGAATCCCGCGCCAAGACTCGCGAGCGAGTCTTGAATTCATGTAGTTAAAAATAATAAACAAGGTGTAAAAACTTTATCATTGAATAAGACTTTACACCTTGTTTTATGGGTTACTATTCTAACTGTTATTGCTAATGTTTGCCAGTGGCGGCTGTTGGTATAATTTACGCTCTATCTGTTTCCGTCTGAATTCAATTTCGTCTAAAACCTCAGTATCATTTGTTCGTTTGGCAACTCGTTCAATATCTTCTAATAATGATAGTTGGTCAAATAAATTACCATTGTATTCTTTTTCATTGATTGGCATATATGTGTCACTCACTTTCATCACCACCTTATATATAAGTATTTATAGTATAAGGTTTTTCGTTTGAGGTGTAAAGTCTTATTAAATTGTCAATGTACGTTTATGAACGAATATGAGAAGATAGTAATGAAAAAAGTATGCTAAAATGGGATTTATAATAAGTATTGTAATTGAAAAACAGTTCGTCATTTGAAATGATATTAAGGAGGGGATGGATATGGCAGAATATGCAGGCAGCAACGTGATACGACACGATTTACGGGAAAAAAAGGCTTCATTTATAGGTGCAGTTATATGCACTGTACTTGGTATCGGCGCTTTTTTGATTTCAAATACTGCTCTGACAGATAAGTTAAGCTCAGAATTCTTTGCAACACTGATTATTTTCGGGGTGGTTCTTCTTGCTGCGGCAGCATTTGCTTTATGGTTATTTTATTTTGATTGTTTTTGCTATCTTAGACGATTGAAAAAGCATGGCTATATACTTCCACAGAACAAAAGAAAGGTTGTGGGCGGATTGTACGGATTACTGGCTGGCTGGGATTTGGCTTTTATTTTGGCAGACAATGTGACAATTCCAAGTATAAGGATGATGTAGAGCTTGATGCCAACCGGAAAAACAGGAAGCATATAGAGGAAGGGATTTTAATGATAATAGCTCTTTTCATTATTACGAGTTTGATTATTTGTGCATTATACAATATGGCTCAATACCTATCGTATGATGCAAGGCTTTTGGCAGACCGTATGTAAATGACAGATTGATACAGAAGAAATATATTGATAAGCCGAAGGAAGCTCAAGTGCAGTGAAAAAGCATTCGGATAAAAGAATTGAATGAAAAGAAAAAGTCATTTACACCATAGGTCAAAAATTGTATAATTTTAGCAGAGATTTATAGTATGCTGGAGGAGGTTACGATTATGTACGATAATAAAAGTATGCTGGACTGGCTCGGATATTTTGCAGACAAGATGAATGTCAGCCCTGAGAAAATTAAGATGCTTAATATATGCGGAAAACAGAAAAATGTTGTTCCGACGATAGATACGCACAAGAGAGTTTTGATATTTGCAGATGAGAGCCATGAGGATTTGTTTTACAGTTTGTGGGAGAAGGGCTTTGGCGAATATGAGATGTGGTATGCAGAAGGTACTGAATCCGGCGTAGAAGTAATAGATACAAGAATACAGAATGTACTTAACAAAAAGATAACAGGGCCAACCGTTATCTTTATCGTAAATGAAAAAACCAGAGAGTCTGTCCGATACGGCATGAAAAATGATTTGTTTACTTCAGGAGCCGTTCATTATGTGGGAAATGAAATACGTGCTGTCATAATGAGCCTTCTTGGTGTGGATACACATGATACGATTCTTGCACTTATGGCAGAAAGTATTGTTATAGAGGCGGCAATCACAGCAAGTGAAGGAACAATAATAGCAGTAGAGCCTGATTCCGGTTCGCGCCGTTCCATGGAGGAAAATGTAGATAAGTTCGGAGTACATAATGTTCAGATAATTCCTGATATGAGTGAAGATTCCTTGAACAGTATTCCTGTGCCGAGACTTGCATTTATAGTAGCAAATCACTATTTGGAGTCCGATATGGAGAGACTGCTTAAGATTAATCCGAATATGCAGTTTGTTATTTATACGCTTGACCTTGGAATACTTGCTCAGACAAAGATAATATTTGACAAATTGGGAATAAATAATATGGAGGCAATTCAGATTTCAGTTTCTAAGACAAATAAGAATAATGTGTTTGTGGCGCAACCATCCCCTTGGCTGATAACCGGAGGATTGGAATAGAGATGGCGAAAGAAGTGGAATTAAATAAATTCCGCTTCTTTTTGTTAAATATCCAAAATGTTTTTATTTTTAATGTTTTGTGTTATAATGACTGGGTAAAAAATATAAAATAACAATATTAATAATTGATAAGATTTTATAGATATATCAGATGGCAGATGACTCCCGCCTCTATAGGCGGCGAGTAACAAATTTACATCAGTGGGAGTCCAATCTCCCACCTGATATACGCTCCGCGAGGATGCGCAGGGATTCGTAAATGAGTTATGTCAGCTAACGCTGACACGAATCCCGCGCCAAGACTCGCGAGCGAGTCTTGAATTTAAAGAATGTAAACGATACGATATATGGCTTGTAAGAGTCTGTACAAGGCTTAACGCAGCAGAGAGGATTTAAGGGTATAAGAGGAGCAGAGGTTTATTTTATGTTAAGATTTATTGTTGTTATTATTTCATGTATATTTCTTATTATTTACTATGTTCCTAAAATGTCGTATTATGCACGTCATCCGGAGAAATATGATGAGTATACATGCTATAAGATGGCACGTGTGATGAGTAATCATATTAGACGTAGAGGGAGAATAGTAACTGTTGCATCAGGAATGGAGAAGCTGCCAAAGGAAGGCGGATATATCATGTATGCAAATCATCAGGGCAAATATGATGCACTTGGTGTTATATTGTCACATGAAACTCCATTTACATTTGTTATGGATGCCAAGCGTTCCAGGATGTTTATAGCTGATCAGTTTTGTGATTTGATGAGGGCGCAGAGGCTGGATAGGGAGAATGCAAGGCAGCAGGTTCAGGTGATTAATGATGTTGCAAAAGAAATAAAGGCAGGAAGAAAGTATTTGCTGTTTCCTGAAGGTGGATATGACCATAACCATAATATATTGGGAGAATTCAGCGCAGGCAGTTTTAAGATAGCCCAGAAGGCAAAATGTCCTATTGTGCCTGTTGTATTATATGATTCCTTCAAACCCTTTGAGGGGAATTCCTTGAAAAAGGTTATAACGCAGCTTGCATTTTTGGACCCTATTCCGTATGAGAAGATTGAGAAGCTTCAGACTTCGGAGATTCGAGATATGGTGGTAGGATTGATAGAGAACAAGATGAATTCTATGAAGAGTATGAACAGCTGGTAATTGAGGAAAGTATATATGGCAGAGAAAGATACAAAAAAAGAAAAAGATAAAAAACTTAATAACAAGGAAAAGAAAAACATAGTAGCAAACAGCAGAGAAACAAACGATAAAAAAGTAAAGGGAAAGGAATCAAAGAATAAGGCAAATAATATAGGCAGGATTATTATTACGACAGCGGTGATATGCGTTTTGCTCGTATGTGGAGTCTTTGGAGGATTTTATCTGGGATTTGTGTATAGTAGCAACCGTATAGCGGATAAGGCAGTGGTCATATATGCATCCGGAACCGGAGAAGACCTTAAGGAGCTTATTGCTCCGGGATATGTAAAGTATTGTGAGGATAATTTTAAATCCATGTCCGTTGAGGAAATGCAGCAAAGTCATATTAATGATTTTAGAAGTATGGTATATGACAAGGTTGGAGATATTGATTCGATTGAAGCCGAAAGAAAGGGGATTGTATCTGTAAGTAATGTGGATAACATTGCCGATGAATTTGCAGAATATGGAGTTCTCGGTGTGGAAAAATACAGATATGTGGATATGACGTGGCATGTCAGTGGAAGCAACGGAACCGCCGACATTGATGTTAAGATATATATATTAAAATGTGAGGATGGCTGGCATTTAGATTTTGTAGATTTTGAATAGATACAAATTTCAAATATATTTTATAAAAAACTTGCATATATTGAATAAAACTGATAGATTTATATACAGGATTAAGTCGCTTAGAGACGAAATCTGATAAATAATAAAAATGGGATTACTTAATTTTTAAGGAGAGGAACTATGGACGAAAACATGAACAATGGTCAGAATATGACCCCGAATCAGCAGGGAGAGCAGCAGACATATAGCGGACAGACGGATTCGAATCAGCAGATGTACCAGCAGGGAGGACAACAGATGTATGGCGGACAGATGTACGGACAGGCAGATTCGAATCAGCAGATGTACCAGCAGGGAGGACAGCAGATGTACGGTGGACAGGTGTATGGTCAGCCTGATGCAAATCAGCAGATGTATCAGCAGAGCGGACAGCAGATGTACGGTGGACAGATGTACGGACAGCCTGGCGCAAATCAGCAGATGTATCAGCAGAGCGGACAGCAGATGTACGGTGGACAGGTGTATGGTCAGCCTGGCGCAAATCAGCAGATGTATTCAAACCAGCAGGCTCCTGCAGGTAATGCTGCTAAAACGGGTTTTGACATTGATAAGATAAAGGATAAGTTCAATAATAACAAAAATCTGATAATCATGTGTGGTGCGGCGCTTGTTGCACTGATACTTATCATTGTTCTTGCAAGAGGATTTTTTGGCCATGGAAAGCAGAGTCCTAAGAGTGTGGCAAAGGCATACACAAAGGCATATGCAAAGGATAAGCCAAAGGATATTTATAAGCTGTATGATAAGAAGTACATAAAGTCTGGAATGGAAGAATTGGATTATGATAAGGACGACATTTTGGATGAAATAGAGGATGAAATAGAAGACTTCTATGATGAATTGGATTATTATGATGTCGGAGATGTTAAAAGAATTAAGTGCGATATCAAGAATGTAGAAAAAGAAAAGGGTGATGACCTTAAAGAAATTAAGGAATATATTGAAGACTACCTGGATATAAAGATAAGTGGACTTGCTACTGTTAAGATGGACTGGGAGATTAAGGGCAAGGATGATGATATCGAATACAGGGCATATGTATATGCATATAAGAGAATGGGTAAATGGTATTTATATGATGCCAGCCAATATAAAAAGTAATATTTAAATATGATGAATGAAAACAACTCTTGTGTTAGAATATAAATGTTCTGATGCGAGGGTTGTTTTACGCTATGGAGGATATAAATGGATAAGAGCGGCGTTGATGAAAAGAATACGAATGAAGCAGTAATGGAGGAAAATATATCAGAGCAACTGGCAGATAGTGGAAGTATTCAGAAAATAGAGCCAAGACAGAAAAAATCCAAGATTCATATTGCAGTTTATATGATGTGCGGTATAATCATTGCTGTAGCTGTAATCATGCTGATATTATATATTCTTCTTGAAAGACATGGAAAAAAAGAAATAGAGAATGTAACGGATGGTTTCATAAGCAGTCTTAATAATGAATCCGGAACAGAGTTATATGGATTGCTTTCGGAAGAATACATTGATTACCTGAGTGTGGAATATGGCTACAGCAAATTAGATGTAATAAAGGAAATGGAGAACTCGTTGGCTTTCTTTACAGAGGATGCAGAAGATGAGGTTGGTTATAACCTTGGAGAACTTAAGGGTATCTCGGTTTATGAGCGTTATGTGCCCGAATCTGAACCGGACGAACTGTTGGCTATGAAGGATTATTTTAGTGAGGAATTTTCCATAGCCATAGATGGTTACGCTGTGGTATATCTTAAATGCAATGTAAACGGAGAGAAAAAAAGTATGAAGATGTTGATGGAGCTGTATCTCTATGAAATAGATGGTAAATGGTATTTTCTTGACTGGTACTGGGATGATTTAGGTTCATAGGTGGAGACAATGCTTATCTAAATGGTATCGGTTAGAGATTGGTGATTGAGTGGTAATTGCAAAACAGAAAGAGGTAATGTGAAATGTACGATGTAAAATCTATGAAGGCAGAGGAATTTATAAATGATGAAGAAATCCTGGATACGCTTGATTATGCTGAGAAGAATAAGAATAACACAGAACTGATAGATAGTATTCTTGAAAAGGCAAGGCTGAGAAAAGGACTGAATCACAGGGAGGCTTCGGTGCTGCTTGCATGTGAAATCCCTGAGAAGGTTCAGGAGATTTATAATCTTGCGGAGCAGATTAAAAAGGATTTTTACGGAAACAGGATCGTTTTATTTGCGCCGTTATATTTATCGAATTATTGCGTGAATGGATGTGTATACTGCCCGTATCATCTTAAGAATAAACATATTGCCAGAAAGAAGCTGACTCAGGAGGAAATCGTAAAGGAGGTTACGGCACTTCAGGATATGGGACATAAGAGACTTGCCATTGAAGCAGGCGAGGATCCTGTTATGAATCCAATTGAATATATTCTTGAATGTATCAATACAATATACAGCATCAAGCATAAGAACGGTGCAATCAGGCGTGTCAATGTAAATATTGCAGCTACTACAGTGGAGAACTACCGTAAGCTCCATGATGCAGGAATAGGAACATATATATTATTTCAGGAGACCTATCATAAAGCATCTTATGAGAAGCTTCATCCTACAGGCCCAAAGAGTAATTATGCCTACCACACAGAGGCTATGGACCGGGCTATGGAAGGTGGAATCGATGATGTAGGGCTTGGTGTTTTGTTTGGACTTGAGTTGTACAAGTATGAATTTGCAGGACTTTTGATGCATGCAGAGCATTTGGAGGCTGTTCATGGGGTGGGTCCGCATACGATAAGTGTTCCGAGAGTAAAAAAGGCTGATGACATAGACCCTGATGCATTTGATAATGGTATTAGTGATGAAATATTCTGTAAGCTGGCTGCCTGTATCAGAATTGCAGTTCCATATACAGGCATGATTGTTTCTACAAGAGAGAGCAAAGAGGTAAGAGATAAGATAATCAGGCTTGGCGTATCTCAGGTAAGCGGTGGCTCAAAAACGAGTGTGGGTGGCTACTATGAGCCGGAGCCGGAGGATGAATGTTCAGAGCAGTTTGATGTAAGCGATACAAGAACCTTGGATGAGGTTATTAACTGGCTGATGAGTAAGTCGTATATACCGTCCTTCTGTACAGCCTGCTACAGAGAGGGCAGAACGGGTGACCGGTTTATGAGCCTTTGTAAGAGCGGACAAATACAGAATTGTTGTCATCCGAATGCACTGATGACACTGAAGGAATATTTGGTGGATTATGCTTCGCCCGAGACCTGTAAGCTGGGAAATGAGCTTATTATGAAGGAGCTTTCAAATATTCCAAATGAAAGAGTAAGACAGATTGTTGTGGAGCGTCTCTCCAAAATAGAACAGGGGGACAGGGATTTCAGATTTTAAGCGGATATTGCGGAAAATCAGCTTATGATAGAGCCGCATGATAAATGGCAGATAAAATACAGGAGGCAGCAATATGGGAATGAATGATACACCATCGGGAAACAGAATACATATAGGCTTCTTTGGCAGCAGAAATGCCGGAAAATCCAGTTTGGTAAATGCCATAACGAATCAGAGCCTTTCGGTAGTGTCTGATATAGCCGGAACCACCACGGACCCTGTATCTAAGTCGATGGAGCTGCTGCCGCTTGGTCCTGTCTTGATAATCGATACACCCGGCTTTGATGATGAAGGTCAGCTCGGTGAAATGAGAATCGAAAAAACGAGGGCTGTTCTGGAGAAAACGGACATAGCAGTACTGGTCGTAGATATCTTAAAGGGAATGTCGGATTATGACTATCAGCTTCTTGATATGTTTCAAGAAAGGAATATAAAATGTATAATTGCTTATAATAAATGTGATAAGAGACAAACTGGAGGACAAACCGCACAAAAGGAACAGGGAGACCGGGAATATCAGAACCTTCAAGGCATGAAGGACACGAAGGAATCCTGTTTCAATATCGAAATTCCGAAGATATTTGTCAGTGCGACAGACAATAGGAATATATATGAGCTTAAGGAGGCTATTAGCAAGCTGGTGCCTGAGGCTTCATCTGAGAAGAAGCTTGTTTCAGACCTTATTAAGGCAGGGGATTTTGTTGTTCTGGTAGTGCCGATAGATAAGGCTGCACCAAAGGGACGGCTGATACTGCCACAGCAGCAGGTTATTCGGGATGTACTGGAAGCGGGTGGAACTTCAATAGTAGTAAGGGATACTGAGCTTGCGGACACGTTAAAGCGGCTTGACGGACAGGTGAAGCTGGTTATCACAGACAGTCAGGTATTTTCAGAGGTTATGAAAATCGTTCCTGCCGAAATAAAACTTACTTCATTTTCTATCCTTATGGCTAGATATAAGGGGCAGCTTGCAGGAGCAGTAAAAGGAGCATATGTACTTGATGATATCCGTGATGGCGATAAAATTCTGATTTCCGAGGGATGTACCCATCACAGACAGTGTGATGATATTGGAACGGTTAAGCTTCCAAACTGGATAAATCAATATACAGGAAAGAAGCTTTGCTATGAATTTACAAGCGGTGGCGGTTTCCCAAGGGATTTGTCAGTGTATAGGCTGATTATACATTGCGGCGGCTGTATGTTAAATGAACGGGAGATGCTGTATCGACAGAATTTGTCAGAACAGCAGGGTATACCTATGACAAATTACGGAATTGCCATAGCACATATGAATGGTATATTAGACAGAAGTATAGAGGTGTTTCAACAAATAAACTGAAATGGCAGAAGCCTGCCGATGGCAAAGTGGTAATGGCTGGAAACATTGGTACAGTCAGAGAATATAAATGGAATATTTGGAAGGAGATAAAAATGGAAAAGCGTCGTGCAAAGGACGAAGTAAAAACCGGCTTAGTCCTTGAAGGTGGCGGACTTCGCGGTATCTATACCGCAGGGGTTCTGGATGTATTTATGGAAAATAAAATAACTGTAGATGGTGTGATAGGTGTATCAGCGGGAGCCATTCATGGTGCTACATACGTGGCAAATCAGCCGGGAAGGAATATAAGATATAATTTGAAGTACAGGAAGAATAAGCATTATATGAGTCTGTATTCATTGATTACTACAGGTGATTTATGCGGAAAGGATTTTTGCTACAGCAAGCTTCCGAATGAATTGGACCCGTTTGACTACGAAGCATTTAAAAATAGTCCGATGAAAATGTATGTATGCTGTTCCAATCTCGAAACAGGAGAAGCCGAATATCTGGAATGTAAAGACCTTAGAGACAATATGGATATGGACAAGCTTCGGGCATCTGCTTCCTTGCCGCTTGTTTCACAGATTGTTGAGGTAGACGGCAAGAAGCTTCTTGATGGGGGCGTAAGTGACAGTATACCAATATTTGCCTTCAGACGTATGGGTTATAGAAAAAATATTGTTGTCCTGACAAGACCTGAGGGCTATGTCAAGGGTGAGGATAAAATGCTTAAGCTTGAAGCGATTAAGTACAAGGAATATCCGGAATTTGTAAAGAGAATGTATATGCGGCACAGATATTATAATAAAACGCTTGAGAAGCTTCTTGAGCTTGAGAAAGCAGGAGAGGTATTTATTATAAGACCGAGTGTAGATTTGCATATATCACGTCTCGAAAAAAATCTGGATAAAATACAGGATGTATATGAGCTGGGTGTTTCTGATACACAGGATAAGCTGCAGGAGATTGTAGAATTTCTGAAGTAGAGGTTACTTATATTTTATGGGAAATGATAAGCTGTATGGTCACTGTAGAGGACTAAAAACGGGATTAGAGGATGATACGAAGGATAAGGCACAGAGCAATCATGTTAAAATGACAGAAAGCTCAGTGCCTTTATTAATCATATCCCTTTCTGCATCAACAATATGTACGATGCTGATAGCCACAACCTATAATCTGGTGGACACCTATTTCGTTTCGGGACTCGGAAAAAGTCAGGTCGGTGCAGTAGGCATAATGTTTTCTGCGATGGCACTGATACAGGCAGTAGGATATACATTTGGTATGGGAGCAGGAAGCCTTATATCCAGATTCCTTGGTAAAAAGGACAAGAACAATGCCGAGCAGACACTCATATTTGCATTTGCGGCATCGCTTTTCTTTGGAACAATAATGGGAGCATTGGGACTCATATATATAAAGCCGCTTATCAGGCTTCTTGGAGCGACTGCAACCATTGAAAAGTATGCATTTGCCTATGGAAAATATATATTGATTGGAACGCCTGTTATGTGTGGGGCATATGTCCTCAATAATTGTCTTAGGTCTGAAGGAAAGCCGTACCTTGCATTACTTGGAATAGCAGCAGGCGGCGGATTGAATATTTTTCTTGATTATTTGCTTATAAAGGTATTTAAAACGGGAATTGCAGGCGCAGGAATAGCCACACTGGCAGGTCAGAGCATCAGTCTTGTGATTATGCTTATTTGCTTTGGGGGAAATAAGAGTGTCATTAAGCTCCGAATGAAACAGCTGACTGTCGGATGTTCAGCTTATTGGGAAATCATTAAAATCGGACTGCCTTCCTTTTGGCGGCAGGGGCTTATGTGTCTTGCCGGAATATTACTGAATAGAAGCTGTATGAAATATGGTGATGAAGCTGTGGCGGCAATGTCGATTGCAAATAAAATCTTTGCGGTGGTATTTGCCTTGCTTGTAGGATACGGACAGGGCTTTGCACCTGTAGCAGGATATAATTATGGAGCAAAAAGAAATGACAGGGTAAAGAAATCCGTAAATTGGACGGTCATCAGTGCTACGGCTGCCATGATTATACTTGGATTAGCAATATATTTTCTTGCACCCTGGCTGATAGACAAATTTTCGCAGGAGTCGGCGGTTTCAGATATGAGTGTACTTGCGCTGCGGGCACATGCCATATCCTTACCGTTTATGTCGCTGTGCCTGATATGCGGTATGCTCTTTCAGGCTATCGGGAGTGTCGGTCAGGCAACACTGATATCTGCGGCAAGACAAGGCATTTTCTTCCTGCCTCTTATCTGGATTCTTCCAATGCTTTGGGGAACGACGGGCATCGCCATAACCCAGTCCGTTGCCGATGTATTGGCAGGCTTGTTCTCTCTTCCGTTTTTGATACATGCGGTGCGGAAGCTGTCTAAGAAAAAATAGATGTTATTGTAATAACCGATGCTGCTTTGGATGCTTTTTTCAGGCTTCATAAAACGGTACATGATTAATTTGTTGCACCGTAGATATATGCGAAATAGTCCTTGTCAATCAGAAGGTTGGAGATATACAGTCTGTTTTCCACTTCTTCAATTAGATTGTCCAAATAGCCGTCAGGTATCGTACTTTGCGGTACGGTGTAGGCAGCTTCGCCTGTAGCAGCATTATATCTTACCTTATCCGTTATGAAGCTTTGGTTTGCAAATATGACAAGCTCTTCTGAATCTGATAAGATATCATGCCCTGCGAGGAGACGTGAATCATAGTCTATTCCCAACAGATTCAGAACGGTTGGAAGAATATCAACACTGGAGCACAGCTTATTCACTTCAACTGGCTCATCCATAGATGCACTCCATATCCCGAAGCCATTGCTGTGCAGCTCAAAGGCATCCTCTTCTATATTCCTGTCTGCCAATTCATTATAGATGCCTGTTGATAAGCCATACGGATAGTGGTCGGGTGCCACAATAAAAACCGTATTTTCCAGCTTGCCGGCTTCATCCAGCTTGTCTATCAGGAATGCAAGTGCCTTATCCAGCTCCATTTGGGCTGCAATATATGCGATTGCTTCATCCGACAAATCCTCTCTTTTGACAAGCTGTTCAGCTTCATCTTTATTTTTAAGACACATATATTGGTAGTCATAATCATATGGAAGATGTCCGCTAAAGCTCATAAAATACATGTTGAATTTGTCATCGTTGATGAAATCTTCATAGACCGCTTCCATTGCATCAAGGTCGGAATACATATTGTAAAAAGGGATATCAAGACCATAATCGATTGCCTTAAAGGTAGTATACCCCATATTTGGATGGGTGGTGGTTCTGTCATAATAGGTAGCATCAAAATCATGGTAGGCATAGCTTTGATAGCCCAGCTTATTTAATGCATTTCCAAGCGCATATGGCTGATATGTATTTCCTGATTTCTCAAAGCTCCATTCGGAGGAGCAAGGATACTGACTAAGACAATTTGTGTATTCTCCGTCTATGGTGCTGTGATACCAGAGCGGATTATAGAAATGGTTAAATACAAAGCCTTCATTATAGATTTTGTATAGTGTTGGGGTACATTCCTTTGAAATGCCATATTTGCTGAGACTTTCCGCAGTAACAAATATAACATTGTAGCCTTCAAAGATACCGGTATAAGCATTGGTATATGTAGGCTCCACACTTGAAAAATATGCCGACAGATTTTTTAAATCTTCATCCTCCGTATTGTTGTAGAGCTTTGTAAAATCAAGGCTTTCGTCTATTTGCGAAACATAGACAGGTTGTGCATCTGCCTCCGCTTTTTCATCAGTGTCAGAGGTATTTCCCTCTGATGTTGTCTGTTCCGTACTTTCCGTAGCGGCAGTGCTTTGGTTTAAAGTGAAATTTTTGGAGATATTTTCCCCTGCTATCATGGTAATACCGTCTCTTACGGTAGTTACCATTACGCCCAGCTTGTTCATGGAAAGCTCCAGTATGTATCTGCCATGAAACAGATTATATGGAGAATAGGTATCCTTTCCTGATACGGGAAGTATGGCTATTGCAAAAATAAAGGCACAAACCGTAGTGGCAAGACCAACCATATTTTGCTTCCATGATGGCCTTTGAAAAGATACATAAAAACAGTTTATCAGTATCAGGATTATGGCAGGTAAAAGAAATGCCAGAAGCCACATAAGGTTGCTCTTCAGGGCAGAAAACAGGACTGTCTTAAAATTCATGGCATCACCTGCACCGCCGATTGATACAAGGCTTAAAAAGGTATGAAAAATTTTATAGTATATAAATTGTGCTATGTAATAAACGGAAATAACCGAGAAAAGCAAATATCCGCTTATTGCATTTCCTGTTTTTCTAAAGAGTGATGTTATCAATGACAGAGTCAGGCCACAGCACAGGGCGAAAAATATCGGATGAAGTATATTTTTGTCCAGCTTTTCATATATTGCAAAATGGAAAATAAGCTCAAGATAGATAAAGCCGCAGCAAAAAAAGAGTATACGCCATAGGATACCATGTGGTTTTGGCTTTGAAATCTCCGCTGGTATATCACTTGGATTCTGTTCCGGTATTTTCTCCTGAATAGGGGCAGAAGCAGTCATTACCGGACTTTTCTTAATTGTTTTTTCATCGAGTGCGGCATTGTTTGCTGTAGTGGTGCTGCCTTCGGTGACGCTGTTTTCGGTTCTATCCGTATCTTTTGTATTCGTATCCATTTTATTTTTCTCCCGACATATTATCTGTGTTTTGTGTTCACGGATTTGTCATAGCATTTGTCAATAGCTTCTTGAATTATGCAGCAAATTCAATTAAAGTAATTTATAATTATTTATCTTGTAATATATGGCTCTATAGCACACAATATATCAGATGGGAGATGACTCCCGCCTCTATAGGCGGCGAGTAACAAATTTACATCAGTGGGAGTCCAATCTCCCACCTGATATACGCTCCGCAAGGATGCGCAGGGATTCGTAAATGAGTTATGTCAGCTAACGCTGACACGAATCCCGCGCCAAGACTCGCGAGCGAGTCTTGAATTACATAATGAATTTTATAAAAATATAATTTGTATTTTATAGCCATACGGTTTATATTTTACAATATTAGAAGGAAAAAAGATATATGAAAACAATATTTCACATAGATGTAAACAGTGCCTTTCTGTCATGGGAGGCTGTTCACAGATTACAGGATTTGAATGAGGAGCTGGACCTTAGAGAGATACCGTCTGCAATCGGCGGTGATGTGACAACAAGACATGGAATCGTCTTGGCAAAATCAACTCCTGCAAAAAAGTATCATATTAAGACCGCAGAGCCCATCGCCAATGCGCTAAAGAAATGTCCTGAGCTAATGGTTGTACCGCCGAATATGAAGCTATACAAAAAGTATTCAAAAGCATTTATGGATATCCTTAGGGATTACTCTCCCGATGTGGAGCAGTATAGCATAGATGAAGCGTTTGTTGATATGACAGGCTGTCAGTCACTATTTGGAGAGCCTGTAGAATGTGCTCACAAAATAAAGGGCAGAATAAAAGCTGAGCTTGGGTTTACCGTAAACATAGGGATATCAGATGTGAAGCTGCTTGCCAAGATGGCATCCGATTTTGAAAAGCCGGATAAGGTGCATACACTTTACAAATCGGAGATAGAGGATAAGCTTTGGTGTCTGCCTGTATCGGAATTGTTCTTTTGCGGCAAAGCTACAGTGAAGAGACTGAATATGCTTGGTATACATACCATAGGCGATTTGGCAAAAAGTGACAGAAAGGTGATACATGGTCATTTAAAAAGTCATGGAGATTTGCTGTGGCAGCTGGCAAATGGAGAGGATGTATCCGAGGTAGATACCGCCGAAAAGGAAAATAAAGGGTATGGCAACAGTACCACGATTTCATTTGACGTTACAGATGAAAATACTGCAAAAATGTTTATCATGTCGCTGTGTGAAACGGTATCGTCAAGACTGAGAAAGGACCATAAAATGGCGGAGGTGATTGCCGTAACAATCAAGGATTCGGATTTTAACAGCCGTTCACATCAAAAGGTGCTTGCAGCACCGACAAATGTAACAGCAGAGCTGTATCATGTGAGCTGTCAGCTTTTTTCCGAGTTATGGGATGGAAGTCCCATAAGACTTCTTGGCGTAAGGACAACAAAGATATATGATGATACCGCAGCAAGACAGATGGATATGTTCTCAGGGGCGAATTATGAGAAATTAAGCAAGCTTGATGCCGCAATGGACTCTATTCGGAACAAATATGGTGCCGATGCAATAAAACGAGCCACATTTCTCGATACAAAGAAGGAATAACTTGCTAAATACTAATATTTTGATATACTATTTGTGAAAACAATGAGCTATGCGAGGTTGGCATTGTGGGGAGAAAGGCAAAAATATGGAGTATGTATTTGTTGATTTTGAGATGAATCAGATTGATAATTCTCATAAGGAAGAACTGGGTATATGCAAAAATGAAATTATTGAAATCGGGGCCGTAAAGCTGGATGATACATATCGGGAGACGGATTCATTTAAAACATATGTAAGACCTGTGATTACGCCTGTGACGGGCAGAATTACGGAGCTTACGGGGATTACAAATGATATGGTGGACGATGCTCCGGAGTATGCCCAGGCAATGGATATGTTTATAAACTGGTGTAAGAGCGCTGATATTATATATGCATGGAGTGAAAACGACCTCAGGCAGATGAATAAGGAGAGAAGACTTAAGGGCTATGAAAATCCTGATATGTCATTGGTAGTAAGCAGATGGAAGGATTTTCAGAAGGAATATGCCCGTATGCTTGGTACGAAGAGACGGATTGCTTTGTCGGATGCCGTTTTTTATCTGGGAGAGGATTTTAAAGGAGCAGAACATGATGCCCTTTGGGATGCAAGAAATACTGCGGCGGTATTTGTACTTTCCAAGGATAAAGAGAAGTTTGAAAGGATAATGGCTCCGATAATGGATATCTATAAGCCTAAACAGACAATGACATATTCTCTGGGGGATGTGTTTAAAAATATAAAATTGGATGAATAATTCTATATGGGTTTATTCGTACCAAAGGTAATGGATTTTGTCTCATATGAAAGGAAATGCTATGGATTTAAACAAAAATAATACAAAGAAAATATTGTTTATAACATTTGTGACAATATTATTTGCCTATATTCTATTTAACTTTACTAAAGTGATGTCAATGTTTAAATGGATTGTCGGTCTTATTATGCCGTTTATCATAGGATTCGCCATTGCGTTTATTTTGAATGTACCTATGAAGGGACTGGAAAATGTATTATTTAAAAATCCTGACAGCAAATTATATAAGTTTAAAAGACCTGTTTGTCTGATACTCTCAATTATATGTATCGTCCTTGTGGTTACCTTTGCGATAACGATGGTGATTCCTGAGTTTGGCACGACAATCAATACAATCGGTGAGAAGTTCCCGGAGGCTATGGAGAAGTTAAAGAACTGGGCTATCGATTTGAGTAAGGATTATCCTGATGTGGTTGATAAAATTATGGGTATTGATGTCAACTGGGACAAGCTGGTTGATGAAGTGATAGCATTAGTTAAAAATGGCGGAAGCAGTATTTTATCATCTACTTTCTCGATTGCCAGTTCATTTGTAGGTGTTATTGTAGATATTGTAGTCGGAATTTTCTTTGCCATCTATATATTAAGTCAAAAGGAGGTTCTGAAAAAGCAGACAAAGGGGATTCTTTATGCCTTCTTTCATGAAAAGACGGCTGATAAAATTATAGAGATATGCGCCATGTCGGATAAGACGTTTTCAAACTTTATATCAGGACAGTGTCTTGAGGCATGTATTCTTGGACTGATGTTCTTTATTACTATGAGCATTTTTAAAATACCATTTGCGCTGGTGGTCAGTATTATGATTGCACTTACCGCTTTAATCCCTGTGTTTGGTGCCTTTATTGGTTGTGGTGTGGGCGCATTTCTGATACTGGTTGATGACCCTAAAAAGGTCATTGTATTTCTGATTATGTTTATTGTACTCCAGCAAATCGAGGGAAATCTTATATATCCACATGTAGTGGGAGGTTCCGTCGGTCTTCCGTCCATATGGGTTCTTGTGGCAGTAATATTGGGTGGAAATCTGATGGGTATTTTTGGAATGCTGGTATTTGTTCCGCTTTTCTCGGTTCTTTATGCCTTTTCAGAGGAGCTTGTTATTGCGAGAATAAGAGAAAAGGGGATACCTTGGCAGAAATACAATCTGGCGTGTACTGTACCTGACAGAAGGAAAAAAAGAGAGAGGAAAAAGAAGCATAAAACGGCAGCAGATAAAGGGAAAAAGGAAAGTCTTGCAGCCGAGACAAAGAAAAAAGCGGAATCAATCATAGCTGATGACAGAAAGAAGGATTAATCATGTACAGAGACATAGCAAAGCTTGTTTTATATAGAGATTTGGGTGAGGATAGTATTCTTATGAAGCTGTCCGGTATCTTTGAGGAATTTGACAGCGGACATTATGAGAAATCTGAGCTGGTATCAAGGATTTATGACCAGATAAAGAGAATTCTTGATGTTTCTACCAGCTATGGCTTTGACAAAAACTTGTGGCATAACTATCTGGCTTTTATACTGATAACAAATGAGAATTCCTTCAGTATGACCTGTGAGAAGGTAGGAGCAAATGACGGCACGGTAAATAATTTTGCAAAATCGGATTTTAAGATTTTCAAGAAGCTGTTTGATTTTGATTTCTCGGAGATTGAGACGGCACTTGATATCGATTGCTTTTCTACGATTACAAATTATAAGGCAATCGGCAAGAAAGAGCAGATGTACAATAAAAACGTAAGTCAAAAGGTACAGAGGATAAGCCTTGATATAGAGCAGGCAGCAGATGAAAATCAAATCTTTGATATCGTTACTGATTTTTATAAGGCTTATGGTGTCGGGATGTTTGGACTGAACAAGGCATTCCGTATAACGAGGGAAAACGGATATCTGGAATTTGTTCCTATCAATAATACAGAGGATGTAAGACTTGATGACCTGATTGGATATGAAATCCAGAAGAAGAAAATTGTTGACAATACAGAGGCATTTGTTGAAGGCAGGAAATCAAATAATGCGTTGTTGTTTGGCGATAGTGGCACAGGAAAGTCTACGACGATTAAGGCAATTATAAACGAATATTATGACAGAGGACTTCGGATGATAGAAATCTACAAGCACCAGTTTCAGGATTTGGCACAGGTGATATCTCTCATAAAGAATAGAAATTACAGATTTGTCATATATATGGATGATTTGTCATTTGAGGAGTTTGAAATTGAATATAAATATTTGAAGGCGGTTATAGAAGGCGGTCTTGAAATAAGACCTGACAATGTACTGATATATGCTACTTCAAACAGACGTCATATTATTAGGGAAACATGGACAGACAGGAATGATATGGAAAATAATAATGGTATGCATAGAAGTGATACCATGCAGGAAAAATTGTCACTTGTCAATCGCTTCGGGGTGACGATTAGCTACAGCAAACCGTCACAAAAGGAATATTTCCAAATCGTAAAGGGGCTCGCCAAGAAAAACGGAATTGAGATGGAGGATGACAAGCTGTTTCTTGAGGCAAACAAATGGGAGCTGTCACACGGCGGAATTTCGGGAAGAACAGCCCAGCAGTTTATCAATTATCTGGCAGGCAGGTGTTATTTGGAGGAGTAACAGGATACAGAGGTTATGGAATGAGAATTGTTTATATACGATTAATAACGAAAACGAAAAGATACTGAAAAAGGTGAAGAAGGAATTGCAGTTTTTCCTGGACAATCATGTGAAACAGGTAAAATTTATAGACAGAACCTTTAATGCAAATAAGGAGCATGCGAGGGCTATCTGGACTTATATAGCCGAGCATGACAATGGCGTGACGAATTTCCATTTTGAGGTGTCGGCAGACCTGCTTGAGGACAAGGATTTTGATATCATTGGGAAGATGCGAACAGGGCTGATACAGCTTGAAATAGGTATGCAGACTACCAATGCAGCTATCATATCGGAGATAAGAAGAACCATGAATCTGGACAAGCTTAAGATTTCAATGGACAGGCTTGCTTCTATCGGAACTGCCCATGTTCATCTGGATTTGATAGCAGGTCTGCCATTTGAAGATATCAATTCATTTAGGAAATCCTTTGATTATGAAATAATGGCAAATAAATGGGTGAGCTATGCTGATATCATCCGGTTAAAGCATATAGAGCAGGTTTTGGAGATATATGGAAATAGTAGACAGTATGTATATTCTTTGAAATATCTTATGGACTTTGTTTCATCTGCATTTGACTTTTTTGACATGTTGGGAGAATATGAAGAGCAGACCGGAATTTGCAGAAGATATTTCTTGTTATAACAAGGCTGTGACAGGATTTTTTATAGGTCAGGGAAATGAAGAATACAAAATAGAATCGGAACATTATGATTCAAAGTTATATGCCAGAAAGATGCATATTGAACCTGATATACGCTCCGCGAGGATGCGCAGGAATCCGATAGACTATAATTGCAGGATAATAACTCTAAGCAGATTATAGAGGGGAACCATGCCAGATTACAGTCGGATGAATGGAACACTTTAAATGATATAATAAGGTGGAGAGATATACACTATGGAGAAAATACAGGAAAAACCGAAAAAGAGGATAAGCAAAAAGGAAAGGGAGCGTATAGCGGAGATTGTCAGGATATTAAACGAGACATATACTACGGAATATAAATGCTATTTAAACCATGAAAATGCATGGCAGCTTTTGATTGCAACCATGCTTTCAGCACAGTGTACAGATGCACGGGTGAATATCGTTACAAAAGATTTGTTTGTGAAATATCCGACACTTCAGTCATTTGCAGATGCTGATGTTAAAGAACTGGAAAAGGATATCTATTCTACAGGATTTTACAAAAATAAAGCAAAAAATATCATAGGCTGTGCCAAAAAGCTTGTATCGAAATATGGCGGTGAGGTACCGAATGATATTGATGCCCTTACACAGCTTGATGGTGTGGGAAGGAAAACAGCAAATGTAATCAGAGGAAACATATTCCATGAACCAAGTATCGTTGTAGATACGCATGTGAAAAGAATATCAAATCTGCTTGGACTTACAAAGGAAGAAGATCCTGTGAAGATAGAATTTGACCTTATGGACAAGCTGCCAAAGGAACAATGGATTCTTTATAATATCCAGATAATAACCCATGGGCGTAATATTTGTATTGCAAGAAGACCGAAATGTAATGAGTGTACGTTAGCTTCTGTTTGTCCGTCTGCGAAAAAAGACATTGAATAGAAACCATTTATTTGATATTATGATGCTAGGGGAAAGGTCATGCTTGCATGAAACCGTATGAATTTGCTTGGACGAATCCATTTATCCCAATATCGTAACATCGTTTATTTATATAAAGGAGATAAAGATATGATAGATTTAAGCAGTCAAAAAGGTAAAAAATGGGCATCAAGAATTATCGTTGGTGTCTTGGTATTTGCCATGATAATTACATTAATTGTAACAGCTTTATAATAAAGGAGAGACCTTGGATGCGCAGGAAGTTTAGTGAGGTTCAGATAAAAAGGTCTATAATAAGAAATATTCCAAAAACTACACATAGTAATGTAATAAAAGCCGGAATAGGATGTGACTATGCCCGGCTTTTGTTGCATGCAGGAAACAAAGCAGGCTGTGGGACAGATGAAATAGCGGTGGCAGAAGGCGTGTGTATAATAGAAACGATTGGCGATGTCCGATATGATTTGATAAAGCTGTATAATAATCTGCGTGTCGGTGGTTATATACCTTTTGTCATGGCGGATTCCATACTGATGCCGTCAGATGATGAAAGGGATATGAAAAGAATCCTGATAACGCTGACCGCATTGTCAGAGTTATACGGATTGGATATAATTACAGGACATACGGAGATAAGTGATGCGGTAATTAAACCGATTATGACAATGACGATGATAGGCAGGCGGAAGATAGCCGGGATGCCGGATAACGGTAATCATACGGTTGAGGGTACGGTGGCAGAAGCTGTTGCTTCAGAAGCTGGGATGTCAGACAATATATTATGTGAAGCGTCCGTTTCATTAAGTCCTGCGAATATCAGACCGGGAATGGACATTGTAATGTGTGGTCAGACCGGTATCATGGGAACGGTGAAGCTGCTAAATAAGCACAGAGAAGGTCTGATTACAAGGTATTCAAGGACATATTTAAACGGTGCCGAGAAGCTGAATGACTGCATGGCTTTAGGACAGGAGGTTGATATTGCCATAGAGGAGGGGGTATGCTATGCCCATGATATATCAACGGGGGGCGTATTTGCGGCTCTTTGGGAGCTGGCAGATGCGGCAGATGTGGGAATAGATGTATGCCATGATGCTATACCGATACTTCAGGAAACCATAGAGATATGCGAGTATACAGACCATAATCCTTACATGATAGACGGAAGCGGAGCGGTATTATTTGTAACAAAGCAGGGGCGTGCGCTTTCAGACAAATTGTATGAGGCTGGTTATGAAGCAGCAGTTATAGGTCATGTGACAGACGGGAAAGACAGAACGATAGCCCATGATGATGAAAAGCGGTTTCTGACACCGCCGAAATATGATGAGATGTGATACATATTATGTATTGGAACGTGAAGGGGTTATGGGTATTTCAAATTTGTATCTTTTGTAGGTGATGAATAAAAATTGCAGAAAAGAGGATAGGTTAATGTTGAATATTGTGCTTCATGAGCCGGAGATTCCGGCAAATACAGGAAATATAGGACGTACATGTGTGGCGGCAGGAGCCAGGCTTCATTTGATTGAGCCGATGGGATTTCAGATAAACGAAAAGCAGGTGAAGCGGGCAGGACTTGATTACTGGGATAAGCTGGATGTAACCATCTATGAAAGCTTTGAGGATTTCCTCTTGAAAAACCCCGGTGCAAAGCTCTATATGGCAACGACAAAGGCAAAACAGAAATATACGGATGTAATATATGAAAAGGATGCTTATATCATGTTTGGCAAGGAAAGTGCGGGAATCCCAGAGGAAATATTGCTTGACCATAAGGAGACTGCCATAAGGATTCCGATGTATCCCGATATTCGTTCGCTCAATCTTGGCAATTCTGTGGCAATCGTGTTATATGAGGCTTTAAGGCAGCAGGAATTTGAAGGACTTGAGACACAAGGACAGTTACACAGATATGAGTGGTAGGAGGTAGCCCATGTATACGGTAGACGGAAAAAAGATGATGAATATCTGTATATTGAATATACTGAAGCAATATACAGACAGTGAACATACCATGGAGCAGAGCGACATCATGAAGAAGCTGAAATCGGAATATGGGATGACAGTAGACAGAAAATCAATAAAAACAAATCTGACAAGCCTGCTGGAATTTGGTTATCCAATCGAATTTTCTGAGACACCGCGAATCAAAAAGGATGGTTCAGAGGAGATTCTTACATCTAAGTGGTATTATAATCACGATTTTGATGATGCGGAGCTCCGTATGCTTATAGACAGTGTGTTATTTTCAAGGACGATACCGGGCAGTCAGGCCAAGGCACTTATTGACAAGATAACAAAGCTTTCAAATGTCTACTTTACAAATAAGGTAAAGCATGTCTGCAATCTGCCGGAGCTTGAGCATACGGATAATAAACAGACCATGTACAATGTGGAGTTAATAGATGATGCCATATCGGAAGGCAGGAAGATTGCATTTGTATATAATGCGTATGGCACTGACAAGCAGCTTCATCCAAGAAGGGAAGAAAAATATATCGTAAATCCGTATCAGATGGTAGCCAGCAGTGGGAAATATTATCTGATATGCAATTATGATAAATATGATAATCTGTCAAATTACCGCATAGACAGAATGACAGAGGTAGAAATCCTGGATGAGTCGATAAAGGACAGAAGTCTTGTCAGGGAAATGGAGCAGGGACTGAATCTGCCAAAGCATATGGCAGAGCATATTTATATGTTCAGTGACAATCCTGAAACCGTTGTACTCAGGGTGAATCAGGATGCCATGAGCGATATGGTAGACTGGTTTGGAAAGAGCTTTGATGTAATTCCTGCATCTATGGCGGAGAAATATTATTCGCATGGTGTGGCTAAAGAAAACCAGATATATGTAAGGGTAAACTGTAGTCATAAAGCAATGTTTCATTGGGCGATGCAGTATGGAACTACCGTAGAGGTGGTGGCACCGGAGAATTTAAGGGATGAGATAAAGACAGCGGTTAGAGATATGCTGAAGGCATATAATCAGTAATAGCCGATATGCAATCGGAAGGTAGTTTCTATATGAAAATCAGGAATAAAAAATCTCTATATCATATAGATGTTGACACTTGTTAATATAAGGAATATAACATGAATGAATAATTCATTTGAGTTATGGGAGAAAAAATATTTTAGCAGATTGTTTTCATGGTTTGTTATTACTGTGCTATGCGTACAGATGATATGTGCAGGAAACTTTAGCATGACTTCAAATGCTGCTGAAACAACGAGTACACAATATTATGGAAAATTCGAATATGTGAACAGCGGTTCGGAAATTACAATTACAAGCTATTTCTGGTCTGACAGGACTGATACAGTTATTGAAATTCCAGATGAAATAGGCGGAATTCCTGTAACCGGTATCAATGATAATGCTTTTGCCGCCTGTAACAGGGTTGCTGTCAACTGTTCAGAGAATTCCTATGCATATAATTATATGGTGAAGTACAATATAATAAAGGAAACACCTGAAGTTCCGGTAGTTCCGGTAGTAAAGACACCTGCCAAGAAGGGAACCATATTAACTGTTTCTAGTACAGAGCTTAAGAGTATTGTAATACCGTCTAAGGTTAAGAAAATCGGAACAGGTGCTTTCTATGGATGTAAGAGCATTAAGAAAATAACCATGACCGCCGGAAAGCTGAAGACCGTAGGAAAGAATGCGTTCAAGGGAATCAATAAGAAAGCGACAATTACCGTAAAGGGTACAAAGAAGGCTAAAGCGACATTGACAAAGAAGCTTAAGAAGAAGACTGTCGGATATGTGAAGACGTGGAAGCTTAAGTGATGAATAATTATAAATTACGGTTTTGTATTAAATAAGGGGCTGTCGCTTTACGAACTTTCATTCGTTAAAGCGATAGGTCCCTTTGTTTTTCATAATTGCTAATTCTTCTTTATTTTGAATTTTCCGTTACTAAAAAATTTGTCTTCCTCTGTTGAGACGTGTACAGGCTTAATTGGCACTTGCATTTCTTTCTGCATAGGCAGGGAGAAAATAAATTCACTTCCTTCACCGACCTTGGAGGTGAGCGTAATATTCTCTCCATGTGCTTTGATGATTTCCTTTGTTATGGCAAGTCCCAGACCTGTTCCGGTTTTATCCTTACCACGGCTGGGGTCAGTTTTGTAGAAGCGGTCAAATACCTTTTTAATTGATTCCTCGGGAATTCCTACACCCTCATCCTTGACACTGGTATATATCTTATCACCCTTCTCTGTTACCTGAACGGTTATCTGCCTTCCTTCAGGAGTAAATTTGATTGCATTGTCTACCAGATTGTATATAACCTGCTGTATACGTGTACGATCTGCATAGACTATGGTGTTGTCGGTAAGAAATATGTTCTTTAGGTAGACACCCTTATCCTGACATCTGCCCTCAAAGGTATTGACAGTAGGTGTGATAATACTTTTCAAATCAAAGTTTGATTTGTCAAGCTGAAGGTCAAAGGAATCAAAGTTGTTCAGCTCAAGAAGCCCCTGTGTCAGCTTGGTAAGCCGCTGTGTTTCCGTTAAAACGATATTCAAATATTTCTCATGCTTTTCAGGCGGAATTGTTCCGTCCAGCATTGCTTCAATGTATCCCTTTATAGAGGTGAGGGGAGAGCGGAAGTCGTGGGAAATATTTGAAATAAATGATTTCCTGTATTCATTTGAACGGCTTAGCTCCTCTGCCATTTCTTCCATGTATCCAGCCAATTCTCCAAATTCATTTTTTGCGTTTATGTTTGCTCTTGCATTGAAGTTTCCCGCTGCATATTGCTTCGAGGCTCTGATGATTTCCCGCATGGGCTTAAGCATGCTGTTTGATATCCCCATTAGTGCAATGAGTGCAAGCACCACAAGTACAAGAAATGGCATATATGTGGAGGCTATAGTACCTGTAACAACTTCATGCATAAAGTCTAAGGAATGACACAATATTAATATTCCTGCATAGCTTCCGTTGTTATATACCGGAAATCCTGAACAAAGCATATCATTTTGGTAAAAACCGTTAAAGTTGTCTGTTATGGTAAAATTACTATGTTGTTGTCTATTGTCAATATAAATACTGATACTATCTGTAACTTTTCCGATTTTTATGTTTGAATTATTTTCGGAACTTGGATAAATAATAATATTTCCCTCTGTATCGGCAAACCATATATCAAGACCAAGAGTGGCAGAGGCATTTTTCATATATGAAGAAAATTCGCTAATAGTCATTTCATCTGCAAGAAACTCGGCAACAGGATTTTGAGCCAGCATATTGCCTGCACCATTAATATCGATTTGTGTACGCTCATAAAGGTGTTCCTGCGTATTGTGTATAGTATAAAATATAAGTATGGAAAAGAGTAGTATTACTAAAAATACAAAACCAACAACAATTTTATCAAATGCAGTTTTTTTCATATTACTTTACCTCAAATTTGTAACCGATGCCCCAAACCGTAAAGATTGACCAATTATATGTGTCGCTTAATTTTTCGCGAAGTCTCTTGATATGTACATCAACGGTTCTTGTATCACCGACATATTCATAGCCCCATAATTTATCAAGAAGCTGTTCACGGGTAAAAACCTGATTGGGTCTGCTGGCAAGAAAGTATAGAAGCTCCAGCTCCTTTGGCGGCATTTCCAGATTGCGTCCCTCAAAGGTTACAGTATAGTTGGAAATGTTAATAACAAGATTATCATATTCCACAAATGTTCCTACATGGTCTGCTTGTGTAGAATCGTAATTAGGCTGTGCTTCTTCATTTACAATGCATCTGCGAAGCAATGCACCGACTCTGGCCACCAGTTCATTGGAGTCAAATGGTTTTACGATATAGTCATCGGCACCTATCTTAAGACCAAGTACCTTGTCAAATACTTCTCCCTTTGCTGAGAGCATAATGATGGGAATGTTGGAGACTTTTCTTATCTCCGTACATACCTGATACCCGTCCATGCCCGGAAGCATAACGTCAAGCAATATCAGATTAGGATTAAATTCCTGAAAGGTTTGAAGCGCAGCTTCTCCGTCTGAAGCAATTTCTGTGTCATAACATTCCTTATTTAAATATAGAGATATAAGCTCCGCAATATTTTCGTCATCATCTACAATCAGTATCTTCTTTTTGTTCATTCGGTACTCCCCCCTGTTTTGTAGTTTTACTATTTTTATATTTTAATATTTTATTTCGCACGTATATCCTATACGGCTGAATATATTTTTTACAATTCCACTATCGTTACACCTGCTTCCCCTTCGCCGTATTCACCCATACGGAAGGATTTGACAAAGGACTGCTTCTTTAGGTATTCATGGATTCCTTTTCTAAGGGCTCCTGTTCCCTTCCCGTGTATAATAGTCACCTTGTGCAGATGTGCCAGCATAGCATCATCCAGATATCTGTCTATCACCATAACGGCTTCTGCAACGGTCATTCCAAGAACATTGATATCAGGCTGAATGGAAAGTGCTTTGCTCATTCCGCGTTTGCTGTTTACCTGTGCCTGATTATTCTTTTGCTTTGGTGTATCGATAATGACAAGGTCTGATGCTGGAAGAGAGGCGTTTAATATCCCCATCTGAACCTTCAGATTTCCTTTTGAATCTGCGAGAACAGTGATACTTCCCGTCGCATCCATACTGATTACATGTACCGTATCACCTATCTTAAAATCAGATGCAGTATGTTCTGATTTGAGCTGCTTTCTTTTTTCGGCAGACATTTGCTGATATTCATCCATTTTGGTACGGAGCCTCTGACGTTCCTGTTCCATCGCTCTGGCATCCGCCTGATTGGGATTGGTCGTCCACCTGTTGTATTTACGGATGGAAGAGTCTGCCATAGCCTTTGCTTCTTCAAGGATTTCCGCAGCCTCCGCCCTTGCCCTTGCAAGTATTTCATTCTTTTTGCCTGTGAGTTCTTCGTCCTTTGCCTTAGCACGTTCCTGAAGCTGTCTGGTTTCTTCTTTATATCTGGCTATCTCAGCCTTATCACGGTCGATTTCCTTTTTACTGTTTTCAAGGTCTGCTATAAGCGTTTCAAAGTCGATTGTGTCGCTGTCGATATTCTGATGTGCCTTCTCAATAATGGAATCAGGAAGCCCCAGCTTCTTGGATATGGCAAAGGCATTTGATTTGCCGGGAATTCCGATAATCAATTTGTAGGTCGGCATCAGTGTCGCTACATCAAACTCACAGCTTGCATTTTCAATACCGGGAGTAGACATTGCAAAGGTCTTAAGCTCACTATAGTGTGTCGTTGCCATACAACGGACACCCATGTCATTTAAATGTGAGAGTATCGCCATGGCAAGTGCCGCACCCTCCACCGGGTCTGTTCCTCCGCCCGGTTCATCAAACAGGCATAAGGTATTTGGGGTAACATGGTTCATAATGTATACAATATTGCTCATGTGTGAAGAGAAGGTGGAGAGGTTTTGCTCTATACTTTGCTCGTCACCGATATCTGCAAATACATTGTCAAATACACTCAGTTTTGAGCCGTCAAGGGCAGGAATGTGAAGTCCTGATTGTCCCATCAGGGTAAAGAGTCCGAGCGTTTTGAGGGATACCGTTTTACCGCCGGTATTTGGTCCTGTTATGATAAGAAGATTGTAGTTTTCTCCCAGCTTAATATCTACGGGAACTACGGTATGTGAATCAAGGAGAGGATGACGGCCCTGTTTAATATCAATGATACCTTCTGTATTCAATACAGGCTCACTTCCGTTATAGGAACAGGCAAAAGCAGCTCTGGCAAATATATAGTCAAGCTCCGTCAGTGCAGTAAAATCATATTTGATATATGTGAGTTCTGCCGCAGCCTTTGCCGAAAGTGCGGCAAGTATCTTCTCAATCTCGGCAAGCTCCTGATTTTCAAGCTCCTTCAGCTGGTTGTTCATATTGACAATGGCAATAGGCTCAATAAATACTGTGGAACCGCTGGAAGACTGGTCGTGAATCATACCCGGAAAGCTGTTTTTATATTCCTGCTTTACAGGAATACAATATCTGCCGTTTCGCATGGTAATCAGATTGTCCTGAAACATACTCTGCTGGTTCTGGTCGCTGATAAGCTTCTGCAACTGGCTATGAAGTCTGTCATTTGTCAGCTTGATATTCCGTCTTACAGCCTTCAGTCCGGAGGATGCATCGTCAGCGATTTCATTTTCCGATAAAATGGCGTGATGAATGTCCCGGCTTAAATATTCGAGTGGTACAAGCTCTGCGAATCTGCCATGCAGACTGTCGGCATCAAGGGCTTTTTTGCTCTCTTCGTCCATACCCTCTGCATCACCGAATTTCTTGGCAGTAAGAGCCGTATCAAGAACACTTGCGATATCAAGCAGCTCCTTGGAAGTCAGGGAACCCTCTACCTCCAGTCTTTTCAGTGATGCCCCGATATCCTTAAGTCCGGCAAAGGACAGATTTCCCTGACGATTTAATCGGTTCAGGGCATCTCTTGTTTCCTGCTGAAGTGTGGTAATAATTTCTATATCACGCCGGGGCTTTAATTTTTCGCACTTCCTCTTTGCCATAGGGGATGCAGCAAAGCCTGTCAGCATTTTCACTATTTTGTTGTATTCAAGTAAACGTAAGGTTCTAAGATTCATCATTTTTAATCCATATCTATTTATTTTTATTGTTTGTTGTATTATATGAATGCAATACGATAAAAAGATTTACCCGATATTGCAGCTATAAAGGTGGTATCGGGTATAGCAATTTTATTGTATCAGGCATTGCTGGCAGTAGTGAGCTTGGAACGTGGTACTGTTTATGCATGTCTATTACGTCTAAAATGCTATACAATCCATTTTATTATAAACTATATATTGAAAATATAAAACCACAAAATTGACTTTGGAATAAAATGTGTTACTATATTTGAAGAGTAAAAAAACTGAAGCAGGAGAAGGAAAATGGCAAATATAAAAGCATGGGGAGGAGATTTTCCCACTTGACAGAATCACTAAAATTGAGATACCAGAGATATGGAAAGGATATTATGCGATTGGCAGTTATATAGGTGATGGCTCAATGCTTCTTTCGGATGATAAAGGCAACTTTTATTATGGAGATCATGTGCGGGGAGTGGGAAGTGCCACATTTGAAGCATTTGTGGAGCATTGGATTATTGACGGTATGAAGGATGATTTAAAGGATAATGAACTTGAAATTCCAGTAACTTTGAATACAAAGGAAAAATGAAGAGGACATTAGAGAAAGATAAGAGGATGATCGGGAAATGCAAGGAAAGTTAGGAGAAATTAGAAATAAAGGAATACGATAATTGTAATTTAGGGAACAAATAGCAACCCTTTAAATTCCGGTTGTGATAAAAGCAGTCTATATCATTTGGATATAAGGGCGATGAAATAAATTTAAAGGCAGAAAGGGATTTTTATGAGATTTATAAACGAGCTTTTTGATGGGGAAATCGTATCAGACGTATACCTGTGTAAGAATAAAATTGTTGGCAAGACAAAGGCAGGAAAGACCTATTATTCGTTGCAGCTTGTTGACGGAACAGGAAGTATAGACGGAAAAATATGGGAACTGAATAATGGGATTGGGCATTTCGAGTCAATGAATTATGTTAAGGTAGATGGACAGATTACGGTATTTAACAATTCTCTTCAAATGAATATAAAGAAAATTCGTGTGGCAGAAGAGGGTGAATATGATATCAATGACTATATGCCGACAACGAAGAAGGATATAGAGGAAATGTATGAACAGCTTGTTGCATTAATCGGAACGATTGAAAAGCCGTATTATAAGACTCTGCTGGAGAGCTTTTTTGTGAACGATGTGAAGCTGGTGAAGGAATTTAAGGTACACTCAGCAGCGAAATCGATTCATCATGGTTATGTAGGTGGTTTATTAGAGCATACACTTGCTGTTACGAAAATGTGTGATTACTATACAACATATTATCCAATCCTGAATCGTGATTTGTTGCTTACGGCTGCTATGCTTCACGATATCGGCAAGCTGTATGAATTGTCATCATTTCCGGAAAATGACTATACGGATTCAGGTCAGCTGTTAGGGCATATCGTTATGGGTTGTATGATGATAAGAGACAGGGTAAATGAAATTGAGGGTTTCCCGGCAAAAGAGGCAAATGAACTGGAACACTGTATACTATCCCATCATGGTGAGATGGAATTTGGTTCCCCGAAGAAGCCTGCACTGATTGAGGCTTTGGCATTGTCATTTGCAGATAATACAGATGCAAAGCTTCAGGCCTTTATGGAGGCACTGGCTTCCAAGGATGAAAACGGCTGGCTGGGCTATCATAAGATGTTTGAGTCCAATATCAGGAAAACAACGAAGTAGGTAAATATCCGCAGCCGAATGGAACAAGCCGAAATGAGACGCATGAGGTATCGTATGGATAATAACGAAGAGCAGTGCATGATGGTATTATGTGAATCCATAGTGACTAGAGCTGCGCTCCGCGAGGATGCGCAGGGATTCGTAAATGAGTTATGTCAGCTAACGCTGACACGAATCCTGCGCCAAGACTCGCGAGCGAGTCTTGAACTGAAAGCCTGACGAATACAAGCAGCAGCATAGTATGAATTGAGTGCGAATATATGTCTGACACCTTAGCGGATAGAATAGAATGAGTTTAGTTGTTATGGCATAAAGTAAAGGGTTAAAGGATTGACGATGGATATTGTAAAAAATAATGATTATGAGATTACAATAGAAGATATGGGAAATGACGGAGAGGGAATCGGTCATATTGACGGCATGACGGTATTTGTCAAGGATACGGTTATGGGCGATGTGGCAATCGTCAGAATTATCAAGCTCAAGAAAAGTATAGCCTATGGAAGATTGATGAAACTTGTTACACCATCACCATACAGAGTAACACCGCTATGTGACAAGGCAAGGCAGTGTGGTGGATGTCTTATGCAGCATGTAAGTTATGAAAAGCAGCTTGAATACAAATGGAATAAGGTGGCAAATTGCTTAAAACGTATTGGTGGAATTGAAAATCCTGAAACCTTGATGGAATCCCCTGCTTATGGGATGGAAAATCCGTATCATTATAGAAATAAAGCCCAGTTTCCGATAGGAAGAGATAAAAATGGCAATGTGGTTATAGGCTTTTATGCAGGAAGGACACATACCATAATAGACACAGACAGCTGTGTCATAGGGGCAAAGGTAAATGACGAGATAGTGAAATGCATAAGAGCGTTTATCAAGAAGTATAATATCAGCACCTATGATGAGATTACGGGAAAAGGGTTCGTTCGCCATATACTGATTCGCGAAGGATTTGTTACGAATGAAGTCATGGTATGCCTTGTGATAAATGGAGACAGGCTGCCGCATAGTGATGATTTGGTGGATTTGCTGACGAAAATATCAGGCATGACCTCTATTTGTATCAATATCAATCAAGAAAACACAAATAGGATTCTTGGGGATAAGTGCGTAACCTTATGGGGGCAGGATTATATAACAGACTACATTGGAAATGTAAAATACCACATATCACCATTATCTTTCTTTCAGGTAAATCCTGTTCAGACGAAGGTATTGTATGATAAGGTGCTTTCTTATGCCGACCTTAAGGGGGATGAGATTGTGTGGGATATGTATTGTGGTATCGGAACGATATCCCTGTTTCTGGCACAGAAGGCAAAGCATGTATACGGTGTGGAAATAGTACCGCAGGCAATAGAAGATGCGAAAAATAATGCAAAGCTCAATGGTATAGAAAATGCCGATTTCTACGTTGGCAAAGCGGAAGAGGTAGTCCCTGAAATATATAAAAAGGGTGGAGCCGGTTCTTATGCCGATGTGGTGGTAGCAGACCCTCCGAGAAAGGGCTGCGATGCGGTCTTGCTGGATACACTTGTCAAAATGAATCCAAAGCGTATCGTCTATGTCAGCTGCGACCCTGCCACACTGGCAAGGGATATAAAGATACTTGGTGAGCATGGATATGAGGTTAGGAAGGCTGCGGTTGTGGATCAATTTTGTCATTCGGGGCATGTCGAGACAGTATGTTTATTGTCCAAACTTCATTCAGACCAACATATCGAGGTAGAGCTGAAGATGGACGAGCTTGATTTGACGGCTGCGGAGAGCAAAGCTACCTATGAAGAAATCAAAAGTTATGTACTGGAACATACGGGATTGAAAGTCAGTAATTTGTATATCGCACAGATAAAACAGAAGTGCGATATTATTGAGAGGGCGAATTATAATTTGCCGAAATCGGAAGATTCCAGACAGCCGAAATGCCCGCCAGAGAAAGAAAAGGCGATAAGGGAGGCGTTGGAGTATTTTCGTATGATTTGATGTATGAGGAGATAAAAAGAAGTGAAAAGTTGCTTTAGAAAATGAATATTTGTAGGATTGGGAGATTATTAAGAATGATGGGAGAAAACAGATGATAAATGTGCCAGATTTAACAGTAAAAAATGCATTAGAATTTTCAAAAGAAATTCATAATTGTTTTTTGGAAGAAGGAGAAGTGTTTGATTTTTCAGAGGTACATAATTGTGACCCTTTTCCGATGCTAGTGGTTTCTAGTTCAATTAGACAGAAAAGAAAAGAATCAGATGTTAAAAAATGCGTAGCTAAAAATTGCAATAATGGTTATGCTGAACATATGAGATTTTATACAGCAATTGGAATCAAACATGGAAAAGGGTTTGATGAAAATTATGGTAATCAGAAGTATCTTCCAATTACCAAATTAGACATTAAGAAACTTCGAGAACAGGGTGCGGCTAATTTGGAGAGAATACAGGAAGTAATAGTTAGTAAATCAAATTTAATGGCAAATGTACTATCACAAGGAAATTCTTCTTATAAAAAATGGTTGAGTTATGCATTAACAGAAATAATGAGAAATATACCAGAGCATAGTAACGCTAAAGAAATTTGGTATTGTGCACAATATTGGCCTTCATTTGATTTGGTTGAACTTGCAATTTTGGATGAGGGAATTGGAATCAGAGAAAGTTTATTAAGTAATACAGCATATGAAAGTTTAATAAGCACAGACAAAGAGGCATTGAAGTATGCGTTAAAACCAGGTATTTCAAGAACTTTTATTCCTGGTAGAAGCAATACTTCAATGGACGAATGGGCGAATTCGGGATATGGGTTATACATGGTAAGTAGAACATGCGCTGCTTTGGGAGGAAGTTTTATTATATTAAGTGGTAATGCAGCGATGAAAGTAGATGAAGATGGCATAAAAGAATATCCACAAAATTGTTATTTAAAAGGAACTGCAATTCAGATAAGAATTCGATTATCCCAAATGGTAAAATATGAAGAAGTTGTACAAAAGATATTGAGTGAAGGTGAAAAGGAAGCGGGGGAGGATAAAAAAACCATAAAATCTGCTTCAAAGTCAACAAAACATATTTTAGGATATTAATATAAAACATAGAAAATGGAGAAATAGATTAATATTGCAAATGAGCAGTTACTTTTAAAATGGAATATTTTCTTTAAAAGTTGATAGTGTTACATAATTTGATAAATTGATATGCTAAGTTTGTTAACTTATCTATTTAGAGAATGAAAATTGAATATGTCTAAGGCACATCACAGAGCCGCTTATTCTTATTGATTTTTAAGAGTAAGCGGCTTTTTGTTTGCGCGCCATGGGCACGCTCTAACGGGTGAAAGTCCCGAACACGCC
>CAZATW010000032.1:0-26995 GCA_964488185.1 uncultured Coprococcus sp.
AATATCATTGAGAAAAACAAAGAGAAAGTTGCCAACGATTGCTTGACACAAACTTTATGTAATAGTCCATTTACTAACATATAAAAATGTGTTAATATACAAAATAACGGGGAGCTTGCTGCAGCAGGCTGAGAGTAGATGATGTACATCTTGACCCATAACCTGATTTGGATAATGCCAACGTAGGGATATAAGGTAGTGTGATACTGCGGTTATGTTTATTTGGCATAGCCGCATTTTTTTACAAGTCAATACCAAAGCCTCTTATCCATTTCTATTTTTAAAGAAAGAAGGAGAGAAAAATGATGAAAGAATGTCTTGAAAATGTAAGGAAGAATGTACCGTTGGTACACAACATTACAAACTATGTAACTGTAAATGACGTGGCAAATGTGCTTCTGGCATGTGGAGGAAGTCCTATTATGTCAGATGACGAAGGCGATGTAGAGGATATCACCAGTATTTGCGGCGGACTCAACATCAATATCGGTACACTGAATAAGAATACCATACCTTCCATGTTTCTTGCAGGAAGGAAGGCAAATGAATTAGGACATGTAGTGCTTCTTGACCCTGTTGGAGCGGGTGCAAGCAGGCTGCGTACAGATACAGCACTTAATCTTATTAAAGAAGTGAAATTGGATGTTATAAGAGGAAATATATCTGAAATCAAGACACTTGCTTTTGGCTCAGGAGGTACAAAGGGCGTAGATGCAGATGTGGCAGATGCGGTAAATGATGATAATCTTGATAAAACAATTACATACCTTAAGGAGCTTGCGGCGTGGACCGGTTCCATCATTGCTGTTACAGGAGCAATCGACCTTGTATGCGATACGGAGAAATGCTATGTAATCAGAAACGGGCGTCCTGAGATGGGTAAAATAACAGGAACAGGCTGTCAGCTTTCCGGGATGATGACTGCATTTCTGGTGGCAAATCCTGACAATAAGCTTGAGGCAGCGGCAGCAGCAGTTATCATGATGGGGCTTGCAGGAGAAATAGGATATAATAATATGCAGCCTTGTGACGGTAATTCCACATATAGAAACAGAATCATAGATGCTATCTATAACATGGATGGGAATACTCTTGAAGCAGGTGCCAGATATGAAATACGATAATAGATAGTGTATAAAATTAAGAAATGTACTGATATTTGATATAGGAATTGCCGAATACCTTCAGATGTAAGGCAGACATTATGAAGTACAACATAGATGGTAAAGGATATATAGAGGATGATTGTATAAAACATAATCGTTTATATAGGATTGGAGTTAAAATGAGAAAAGAAGATTTGCTGCTTTATGCAGTAACAGACAGGTATTGGCTTAACGGTGAGTCGTTATATAATCAGGTAGAGCTTGCTCTTAATGGCGGAGCAACCTTTATACAGCTTCGTGAGAAGAATCTGGACAGGGACAGCTTTCTTAATGAGGCAAGGGAAATACAGCAGCTTTGTAAAAAATACAATGTGCCTTTTGTCATCAATGATGAAGTAGAGATTGCAGTTGAAATAGATGCTGACGGCGTTCATGTAGGTCAAAGTGATATGAAGGCGAAGGAGGTAAGAAGTCTTATCGGTTCCGATAAAATACTTGGTGTTTCTGCCCAGACAGTGGAACAGGCTATAGAAGCCGAAAAAAACGGCGCAGATTACCTCGGCGTTGGTGCGGTATTTCCAACAGGTTCAAAGGATGATGCAGATGATGTAAGCCATGAGACATTGAAGGCAATATGTGATGCGGTGTCTATTCCTGTTATAGCCATAGGAGGTATCACGAAGGATAATGTATGTGAACTTAAGGGAAGTGGGATATGCGGTATCGCTGTTATCAGTGCTGTATTTGGTCAGAAGGATATAAAAGAAGCTACGGCATATCTGAAAGAAAAGACGCTGGAAATGGTGAATGTATGATAAACGGTGTTATATTTGATGTGGATGGTACGCTTCTCGATTCCATGGATATGTGGGAGCATGCAGGAGAACGATATCTTGCAGGACTGGGAATAACAGCAGAAGAAAATCTGGAAGAGAAGCTATTTACGCTTACTATGACGGAGGGCGCAGAATATATCAAAGAAGCCTATGGACTTGATTTGTCAGTAAAGCAGATAATAACAGGGATAAATGATACGATAAGTCATTTTTATCAATATGACGTGAAGGCAAAAACAGGGGCGATAGAGCTTATCAATGAACTAAAGGCCAGAAAAATTCCTATGACAATAGCGACATCTACAGACAGATGTCATGTCGAGGCAGCATTAAAAAGGCTAGGTATACTGGAGTGCTTTGTGAAAATAAACACATGCTCAGATATCGGAATTGGTAAAGCGGCACCTGACATATATCTTGACTGTGCGCAAGTTATGAAATCTGACATAGGCGCTACATGGGTATTTGAGGATGCTTATCATGCGGCAAAAACCGCATATAGTGCAGGCTTTAAGGTGGTTGGCATATATGATAAAGCAAGTGCTTTCCATCATCAGGAATTGGAACAAAACAGCCATATATGCTTTTGGCAAATCCCTGATTATAAAATATTGACTTTGGCAGATATAAGATAAACTTATATGCTTCTTTAAAAAACGGAATTACTGATGGAAAGGAAGGGGAAGAATATGAAAACAGCGCTTACGATAGCAGGGAGTGACTGTAGTGGAGGCGCAGGCATACAGGCTGACCTCAAAACAATGATAACCAATGGAGTATATGGCATGAGTGCCATAACTGCACTGACAGCGCAAAACACGAAGGGGGTATATGATATTATGGAGGTATCTCCGGAATTTTTAAAGCACCAGATAGAAGCTGTATGTACAGATATTTTTCCCGATGCAGTGAAGGTTGGGATGGTTTCCTCGGCAGAATTGATAGAGGTCATTGCGGCTTCGATAGAGGAATATCATATGAAAAATGTTGTAGTAGATACCGTCATGGTCGCTACAAGCGGAGCAAGGCTGATGGAGGAAAGTGCAATAGAGACATTAAAATCAAAGCTGATTCCGTCAGCATCGCTTATTACGCCGAATATTCCAGAGGCAGAGATACTGACAGGAATGCATATAAAGACATCTGAGGATATGATTCAATCAGCAGAGATATTGTATAATCAATATGGCTGTGATGTGCTTTGTAAAGGCGGGCATAACGTGAATGATGCAAATGACCTGCTTTACAGCAATGGAAAATACACCTGGTTTTATGGAGAAAGGATAGAGAATCCCAATACGCATGGAACAGGCTGTACACTATCAAGTGCCATAGCATCGAATCTGGCAAAGGGTTATAGAATGGAGGCTTCCGTGCAAAAAGCCAAAGAATATATCTCAAATGCTTTAAAAGCCATGCTGGATTTGGGAAGGGGAAGCGGACCGTTAAATCACGGATTTATGATATCGTGATTGCTGCAAAGAATTAAAAAAAATCAGTTGATATTATTTCTTGCCTGTGTTATCATGTGTGAAGTTGGTGTTATTTTTGAATTTATGCACCAAACCTTAAGAATGGAGGTGGGCATTATGGTAAAGAATATAATCATGGTAGTATATGTTATTATATGTATAGCATTAATCATAATCGTTCTTTCACAGGAAGGAAAGGAAGCCAGCCTGACGAACTCAATAACAGGCGGTGGATATGATAATTCATATTGGAGCAAGAATAAGGGAAACTCAAAGCAGGAGATACTGAAGAAGATTACAACCGTTCTGGGTATTTTATTTGTATTGGTTGCTTTATTGCTTGATTCAAAGCTGTTTTAACAGATATGAGAACAGAAAAAGGTGCTTACATATTTCGTGTAGGCACCTTTTGTCGGTTTGCAGGGCTTTTATGATTTATATATACATTGCAGTTTGGAATTGCTAATGAAATACAATAAGATTGATTGGAAAGAGGAAAATATATGTCGGGGGAGATACTGAGAAAAGAAAGAAAAGAAAGAAAAGAGAATATATATAACCTTATGAGTGATGAAGCGTACAAACCTTTGAAATTCAAAGAGCTATGTTATCTTTTGCAGGTACCCTTTGAAGACAGGGAAGAGCTTCACAGTATCCTTGATGAATTGCTGGATGAAGGACTTATATCAAAAACCAACAAGGGCAAATACCAAAAGATGGGGGAAGGTATTTATAAAGGCAGGTTTATCAGTAATAAAAAGGGATTTGGCTTTGTCAGAGTAGAGGGCATGGCAGAGAATTTTTTTATTCCGGAAAGAAATACAGGTGGTGCATACCATGATGATACTGTACTTATTCAGGTTGTACACAGTTCTTATGGAAAAAGGACAGAGGCGGCTGTTATAAAGGTTCTTGAAAGAGGACTTAAGAAAATAGTAGGGATATATGAAGAAAACAAAGGCTTTGGTTTTGTTATTCCTGATAATAGGAAAATAGAAGGGGATATATTTGTATCAAAGAATCATTCCATGGGCGTGATGACCGGTCATAAGGTTGTGGTAGAGCTTCTCAGCTATGGAGATAAGACAAGGTCAGCTGAAGGCAGGGTTGTTGAGATATTGGGTCATATCAATGACCCTGAGACCGATGTGCTTTCGGTGGTAAGAGAACTTGACATACCGGTGGATTTTCCCGATGAAGTAATGTCATATGTAAATGGGATTCCTGATGTTGTTTCTTCAAAGGAGATGGCGGGCAGAACCGATTTGAGGTATCTTACTACAGTCACCATAGATGGCGAGGATGCCAAAGATTTGGATGATGCCATAACCTTATATGAAGAGGACGGAATGTATAAGCTGGGTGTGCATATTGCTGATGTAACGAATTATGTACAGGAAAATTCGCCGCTTGATAAGGAAGCATTAAAACGTGGTACAAGCTGTTATCTTGTGGACAAGGTTATTCCAATGCTGCCGCATAAGCTGTCAAATGGAATATGCTCATTAAATGAAGGACAGGACAGGCTTGCACTGAGCTGTCTTATGGAAATCGACAACAGAGGTCATATTGTCAATCATAAGATATGTGAAACGGTAATCAACGTAGACAGAAGAATGTCATATACAAGTGTTTCGGCTATTGTGGAAGATAAAAATGAGGAAGAAATTGAAAAATATAAAGAACTTGTGCCGATGTTTGAGATGATGCTCAGGGTGTCAGATTTGCTGAGAGAAAACAGAATGGAAAGAGGTTCCATAGATTTCGATTTTGATGAGTCGAAGATTATTATAGGAGATGATGGCATCGTTTCCTATGTCGGTGCTTATGAACGCAGGCGTTCAAACGGTATTATAGAGGATTTCATGCTGGCAGCAAATGAAACGATAGCGGAAGATTATTTCTGGCAGGAGCTTCCGTTTGAATACAGAGTCCATGAAGCACCTGATGCTGAAAAGGTAAAACAGCTTGCTGTACTTATCAGTAATTTTGGACTTTATTTTAAAACCTCAAAAGATAATATCCATCCGAAGGAATTTCAGAAGCTGCTGCATAAAATAGAAGGTGAGGAATGTGAGAACCTTATCAGCCGTATGACTCTTCGAACGATGAGACGGGCAAAGTATTCAACGGAATGTACAGGTCATTTTGGGCTTGCCTGCAAATACTATTGTCATTTTACTTCACCGATTAGAAGATATCCTGATTTGCAGATACATCGTATTATAAAGGATAATATACATGGAAGACTTGATGAAAAACGTATCCATCATTATGAAGCAATACTTTCCAAGGTATCAGACGATAATTCCAAAAAGGAAAGGCGTGCTGAAGAAGCTGAAAGAGAAGTAGAGAAGCTCAAAAAGGTGGAGTACATGTCAGCGCATATCGGTGAGATATTTGAAGGGGTAATATCAGGTGTCATAAACCGGGGCATATATGTTGAGCTTTCAAATACCATAGAGGGCTTTGTCAGTGTGTCGAACATGTATGACGATTATTATTGTTTTTCTCAGGAAGAATATGCTATGATAGGCCAGGAGACAGGGAAGAAGTATGCAATCGGTGACAAAGTAAAGGTAAAGGTTAAAGGTGCTGACAAAATAACAAGAACGATTGACTTTGTTATTTCATATAAAGGAGATGAGCAGGTTGGCGAGAGAAAAGGGAAACAGAATCATTGCAAATAATAAAAAGGCGTATTACGACTATTTCATAGAAGAAACCTATGAGGCGGGCATTGCTCTTGTGGGAACCGAGGTGAAATCCTTAAGACTGGGACATTGCAGTATCAAGGAGGCTTTTGTAGGTATCGACAAAGGAGAAGTATTTATCCATCATATGAATATAAGTCCGTATGAAAAGGGAAATATATTTAACAGAGACCCACTTAGAACAAGGAAACTGCTGCTTCACAGATATGAAATAAACAAACTGATGGGGCAGCAGAAAGTAAAGGGCTATACGATAGTGCCTTTGAAAGTATACCTGAAGGATGGACTTATGAAAATGGAAATCGGTTTGGCAAGAGGTAAAAAGCTATATGACAAGCGGCAGGATATAGCCAAAAAAGATATGAAACGTGAGGCTGAAAAAGAGTTTAAAGTCAGAAATTTGGGATAATCTTTGGAGGAATAACTTTAAAAATTTTGTGAAATGTTAGCATTATTGAAATATATGTGTTATACTACGGAAAGAATTTATCAGGAGGACTTATACGGTGAGCCAGAATAAGGTAGATAGAAGAAAATATGAGAAAAAGCACAGAGCAGAGCTCATGAGAAAAGAGAAGGCGAAGAAGGCTGCTGCTATCACCTTGGTGGTAGTAGTTATCTGCGGTATACTTGCAGGAACAGTAGGTTATCAGATATATAGAGTGATACCAAAGTATGTTAAGGCAGACAAGCTTGAAAGTGTCGTGGAAAAAACTTGGTCAGAAAGCGGCTATGATGGAGTGCTCCCTGCTACAGCTACGGACGCAGAAGAAGACGAAGATATATCTGATGAGGATACATCAGAAGAAAATACAGCCTAATCTATATATTAAGGGGTTGACTGGTTTCGACAGAGGTTTTGAAGCTACGGAAGCCATCCGTGGTCCGGAGCCACGATAAAAGCCGGAAATTAAAAATAAACGCTAACGATAATTTAGCTTACGCTGCCTAGTTGCAGCTGCTGCCCTTAGGGTTCACCGAGCCCTTTCGATGCAGTATCATCCTTCGGTAAACTCTTCTATGTAAGCTTTGCCATAGAAGAAAATTGATGAAGCTACCAAGGTCTATAGCCTGTCAGTGGGCGATAGGCTGAGGGAATGTCAAAACGCTGACTGTGATGGAAGAAACTGTAGTGAATGGGCCTTTGGACGCGGGTTCGACTCCCGCCAGCTCCACTATTATCTAAATATTTTACTTGCAAATTGAGGGGGCTTATGTTATATTAAACGAGTTGTGAAAAAAGAGATGGTCCTCTGTGCCATGGGGCAGTAAGAACATCTAAATTTGAAGGAGGTCACACAAATGAATAGCGATTACATTAAGAATCTTGAAGCTTCACAGATGAAAGCTGAAGTTGCTGAATTCTCAGTAGGTGATACTGTCAGAGTTCACAATAAGATTAAGGAAGGTAACAGAGAGAGAATTCAGATTTTTGAAGGTACTGTTATCAAGAGACAGGGCGGAAGCAACAGAGAGACTTTCACAGTAAGAAAGTTCTCAAATGGTTGTGGTGTTGAGAAGACATGGCCTGTACATTCACCTTTCGTTGAGAAGATTGAAGTTGTAAGAAAGGGTAAAGTCAGAAGAGCTAAGATTTACTACTTACGTTCAAGAGTTGGTAAGGCAGCAAAGGTTAAAGAGCTTGTTAAATAATTATATCGTATTTACAGGTAACAAAAAGTGGCTGGGGTGCATTTGCTCCAGCCATTTTTAAAAAAATAGGGGATATAAAATTGAGTGAAAGAAAAGACAGAATGCGCCGTATCAGAAGGGACAGGCGCAGACAGCGCATCAAGGAGCGTTCTTTTAGGAAAATTGCAAAAAATATTCTGAGCTGGTTTATTACGATATTTGCCGCGGCTGTAGCCGGTTACGGGGTAGTGGCATTTATGTTTCAATCGGTTTATATGGTTGGCTCATCCATGAGCCCGACGATAAAGGATGGTGAAAAATGTACAGTCAATAAGATGGTATATGCATTGGGGGAACCGGACAGATTTGATATCGTAGCATACAGAACCATAGAAAATTCCGGTTCGTATTATGACATAAAGCGTGTTATCGGGCTTCCGGGAGAGACGGTTTTAATCGCAAACGGTACCGTGTATATAAACGGGAATCCGGTTCCTGATATGCCAATAGAGGATTATGTATTTACCGCAGGATTGGCAGAGAAAAGCATAACACTTGGAGATGATGAATATTTTCTGCTTGGAGATAATGTAAATAACAGCCAGGACTCCAGATATCTCAATGTGGGAAATGTTAAGGAGTCGGAGATATTAGGAAGGATAAAGAGATAATGAATATTCAGTGGTATCCGGGTCATATGACAAAGGCAAAAAGGATGATGCAGGAGAATATAAAGCTGATTGATATTGTGATTGAGCTGATAGATGCCCGTATTCCTTTTTCCAGTAAAAATCCTGATATAGATGAACTGGCAAAGAATAAGTACAGGCTGCTTCTTCTCAACAAGTCGGATTTGGCTGATGATTCCGTTACTTCAAAGTGGGAGGAATATTACAAAGCCAAAGGCTTCTTTGTGGCAAAAATCAATGCCCGCTTGGGAAACGGAATGAAGGGGATTGATGCCATCGTTCAGGAGGTCTGCAAGGAAAAAATAGAAAGAGACAGAAAGCGCGGTATTATAAACAGACCTATCAGAGCCATGATAGTAGGAATACCCAATGTAGGTAAATCAACATTTATCAATTCCTACGCCGGAAAAGCATGTACGAAGGTTGGCAATAAGCCGGGCGTGACAAAGGGAAAGCAATGGATTAAGCTGGGGAAAAATATAGAATTGCTTGATACACCAGGAATCCTATGGCCTAAGTTTGATGATGAAAATGTAGGTTTAAGGCTTGGCTTTATCGGCTCTATCAATGATGAAATATTGAATACAACAGACATTGCGTGTGAATTAATAAAATTTATATGTAATAACTATTGTAATACGCTTGCCAAAAGGTATAATATTGTAGAGAATGAAGATGCGACATGCCAGTTATATGCTATTGCAGAAAGAAGAGCATGTATAAAAAAAGGCGGAGAACCGGATTTAGATAAGGCTGCAATGTTGTTGTTTGATGATTTCAGATCCGGCAAGCTGGGACGTATATCCCTTGAATTTCCGGATAATATATAGGATGGATAAGGTATATGAGTGAAGAAAAAAGCAGAATCGAAGCTTTAGATGAGATTTTTGAAGATGACCCTTCTAAAAAGGCAAGAGAAAAGGAAATTGCGAAGCTTGAGAAGAAGAGAGAGAAGGCACTTGCGAAGGCGGCTGAAAGAATTGATAAGCAGGAGGAAGAGCCTGATGTAGATATTGAGCAGCTTAACGATAAAGAGTTGAAGAAAAAGATTAAAAAAGAAAAGAAGAAAAAGAAAAAAGAAGATAAAGAAGACCCGAAGGATATTAATATTGTCAAAGATTTAATCAGTCTTGGTATCTATATTGTTGTCATTATATGCATTTGCTGGTTTGTTCTTACATATGTAGGTCAGCGAACAGAGGTAGACGGGGAATCCATGAGTGATACCCTTCATACAGAGGACAGTCTGTGGATCGATAAGCTTTCATATCGATTCCATGACCCGGAAAGATACGACATCGTGGTTTTTCCATATGATGAAGAGGAGGAGACCTATTATATAAAACGTATTATAGGTCTGCCGGGAGAGACGGTATATATAGATGAAAACGGCATTGTTTATATCAATGATGAGGTGCTTGAATCGGATGTATACGGGAAGGAAACGATAGACCCATCTAAACGAGGGGTGGCTTCGGAGCCTGTAACCTTGGGTGAAGACGAATATTTTGTTATGGGAGATAACAGAAATAACAGTCGCGACAGCCGCATATCTGATGTAGGAAATATACACAGAGATGAATTTATCGGAAAAGCTGTTTTTCGATTTACCGGAGGCTTTGGTAAAATAGAATAGAAATTATTTGGGGCTGCAGCCGGGTGGCACAGCCCTTGTTTTTTACATGGCGATTGGAGGAAACAATGAATATTACAGAGATAAAGAAGAAATTTGCAGAAGCATCGATAGAACAGCTGAATGAATTGATAGCGGAATTTGAGCCGGACGAAAGGGGCGGTGTGCAGAGACTCGTTTTATCTGCCAAAAAGAAAGTAGAGACATATGAGAAGGAAATAGCCCGTTCCTACAAGATGTTTGAGTTTGAAAGAAAATATGCAGACAGTAAGTACATATGTGGTATCGATGAAGTGGGGAGAGGGCCGCTTGCAGGACCTGTCGTTGCAGCAGCAGTTATACTTCCGAAGAATTGTGATATTCTCTATTTGAATGATTCAAAGCAGCTTTCTGAAAAAAAGCGTGAGGAATTGTTTGAAGAAATCATGAATCAGGCTGTAGCTGTAGGACTTGGTATGGCAGATGAAAAGGTCATCGATGAAATCAATATACTGAATGCAGATTACGAAGCCATGAAGCAGGCGATATCAAAGCTTGCCGTAAAACCGGATATTCTGCTCAATGATGCGGTAACAATACCGGATGTCGATATACCACAGGTGCCGATTATAAAAGGAGATACCCTGTCAGGCTCCATAGCGGCAGCCAGTATCATTGCCAAGGTAACAAGAGACAAACTGATGGTAGAATATGACAGTATATATCCGGGATATGAATTTGCAAAAAATAAGGGCTATGGCTCACAGTCACATATAGAGGCACTGAAAAAACTGGGACCATGTCCGATACACAGAAAAACATTTATCAAAAACTTTATATAACGGTTCAGCCATGCAGAAATAATGATACAAATTGCATATGGCCGCTTGCAGGAAAAGGGCGGACATTTTAACAGGAGGTTTATGTATAATTCCAGACAAAAAGGAACGGATTATGAGGAAAAGGCAGCCTTTTATTTAGAGTCAAAGGGCTATAACATTCTTGAAAGAAATTATCAAATCAATAAAGGTGAAATCGATATAATAGCGAAGGATGGAATGTATATAGTATTTGTTGAAGTCAAATACAGGCGCAATTCATATTGTGGTTATGGCGAGGAGGCTGTCGATATCAGGAAGCAGAGACAGATATCGGATGTTTCGGTATTTTATTTAAACAGCAAGGGCTATGGATTCGATACACCGTGCAGATATGATGTGATAGCCTTATCCGATAAGGGGAGTATCAATCATATAAAAAATGCTTTTTCTTATTGCGGAAGGTACAGATAATATGGATATTTTAGACAGAGGGGATAACCGTTACATCGGATATCATTTCGACAGACGGGCTTGTAACGGATAAACCGGAAATTCCGCTTATGACCTTTTATGCAGACTGTGTACCGGTTTATTTCTATGGCCCTGTTAAGAAGGTAGTGGCAATGAACCACTCAGGCTGGAAAGGTACAGTAAAGAATATCAGCAGTCATATGATAGAAACAATGAAAAGGGAATATGGAAGCATGGCTTCCAAAGGAGTAATCTTATAAACAGGAGGATACATGCATGAAGCATGAGCATATAGTGAAATCGGTTGAAAAGAAAAGCATAGCAGAAGAGCTGGAAATAGAAGCCGGAGATGTAATCCTTGCTGTAAATAATCAGACGATTGAGGATATATTTGATTATCAATATCTGATAAATGATGAATATATAGAGCTGCTTGTCAGAAAGCCTGATGGAGAGGAGTGGCTTCTTGAAATTGAGAAGGATTATGATGAAGATTTGGGAATAGAATTTGAGAACAGTCTTATGGACGATTACAAATCCTGTCACAATAAATGTATCTTCTGTTTCATAGACCAGAATCCCAAGGGGATGCGTGATACCATCTATTTTAAGGATGATGATTCCAGACTTTCATTCCTTCAGGGAAATTATATCACCCTGACAAACATGAAGGAAAAGGATATAGAAAGAATCATTCACTATCATTTGGCACCGATCAATATATCTGTTCATGCGACAAATCCAAAGCTGCGCTGTAAGATGCTGAATAACAGATTTGCAGGAACAATATTAGACAGAATCAAAAAATTCTATGAAGCCGATATACCGATGAACGGACAGATAGTATTATGTAAAGGTGTAAATGATGGGGACGAGCTGAGACGCACCATATCGGATTTGCTTACCTTTGCCCCTGTTATGGAAAGCGTATCTGTCGTACCGGTAGGTCTTTCCGATTACAGAGAAGGGTTATATCCGCTTGAACCGTTTTATTCAGAGGATGCGTGCCAGGTAATCGATATTATAGAGGAATATCAGAAGCTTGCTATGGATAAATGTGGTATACATTTTGTACATGCCAGTGATGAGTGGTATATAAACGCAGGCAGAGATTTTCCGGAGGCTGAAAGATATGATGGTTATATCCAGCTTGAAAATGGTGTAGGAATGATGCGTATGATACTGGATGAATTCGCAGAGGCTTATGATGAACTTACAGGAGACGACAGAGAATATGAAGTGTCGCTTATAACAGGTGTTCTTGCCTACGATTCCTTTGTGGAACTGGCTCGGCGCATCAATATTAAGTTTCCGAATATCAAGATCCATGTCTATAAGATTATCAATGATTTCTTTGGACATAAAATAACCGTTACCGGCCTATTGACAGGTGGGGATATTATAAAACAATTAAGGGATAAACCGCTGGGAGACCGAGTTATGCTTCCTCAGAATGTGCTGAAGGCGGATGAGGATATATTCCTTGACGATGTTACACTGGATGAACTGAAGCAAGCTTTACAAGTTGAGGTTTATATTGTAAAATCAAACGGTGCAGATTTTGTACAGGGAATTATTGGAGGAAATAGCAATGAGTAAACCCATAGTAGCTATAGTTGGAAGACCGAATGTTGGTAAATCCACATTGTTCAATGCGTTGGCAGGAGAGAAAATCTCCATCGTTCAGGATACCCCCGGCGTCACAAGGGACAGAATCTATGCTGATGTAACATGGCTTGATTATAATTTTACACTGATTGACACAGGCGGTATAGAGCCGGAATCAGACAATATCATATTAAAGAGCATGCGTGAACAGGCTGAAATAGCGATAGATACGGCTGATGTTATTCTTTTTATGACGGATGTTAGACAGGGAATGGTGGATGATGATGCCAAGGTGGCAGATATGCTGAGACGCTCTAAGAAGCCTGTCGTTCTTGTAGTAAACAAGGTAGACAGCTTTGAAAAGCTTATGCCTGATGTTTATGAGTTTTATAACCTTGGACTTGGTGACCCCATGCCGATATCGGGTGCATCAAGACTGGGTATAGGTGATATGCTTGATGCCGTGGCAGTATATTTTGATGAAGCTGCTAAGGATGAGGAAGAGGATGAAAGACCTCGAATAGCCATAATCGGTAAGCCGAATGTAGGTAAATCTTCCATTATCAATAAGCTGCTCGGAGAAGAGCGTGTGATTGTATCCGATATAGCGGGAACGACAAGAGATGCAATCGATACGGAAATCGTTAGAAATGGTACGGAGTATGTATTGATCGATACGGCAGGACTTCGTAAAAAAAGCAAGATTAAAGAAGATATAGAGCGTTATAGCATCATTAGAACCGTATCGGCAGTAGAACGATGTAATGTAGCTGTTCTTGTTATAGATGCAACCGAGGGTATTACAGATCAGGATACAAAGATTGCCGGCATTGCCCATGAAAGGGGCAAAGGCATGATTATCGCCGTCAATAAATGGGACGCTATAGAAAAGGATGACAAAACGATTTACCGATTTACGGAGGAAATCAGAAACAAGCTGTCATATATGCCGTATGCGGAGCTTATATTTATATCGGCAAAGTCCGGTCAGAGACTTCCAAAGCTCTTTGATACAATCGATGCGGTTATTGAAAATCATTCTTTAAGAGTTGCGACAGGCGTATTAAATGAGATTATGGCAGAGGCAGTTGCCATGCAGCAGCCACCTTCCGATAAGGGTAAGCGGCTTAAGCTGTTTTATATCACTCAGGTATCCGTGAAGCCGCCGACATTTGTAATCTTTGTAAACGACAAGGAGCTTATGCACTTCTCCTATACAAGATATATTGAAAATCGTATCAGAGAGGCATTTGGTTTCAGAGGAACACCGCTGAAATTTATCATAAGAGAGAGGAAAGATAAATAATGTACATGGTAACAAGAATAATATGTCTGTTAGGTGGATATTGTTTTGGACTTATTCAGACAAGCTATTTATATGGAAGGCTTAAGGGGATTGATATCAGACAGAGCGGCAGTGGAAATGCAGGAACGACAAATGCACTACGGGTACTTGGTAAAAAAGCAGGACTTATCGTATTTTTGGGAGATTTTTTTAAGGGCGTTGTAGCATGTACACTGGTTCATATAATCTTAAATTGTATGGATTTTGGAAATGTGTATATTTATGTATTATATGCAGGGCTTGGCGTTGTAATTGGACATAATTTTCCGTTTTATATGCAGTTCAAAGGCGGTAAGGGTATTGCTGCTACGTCAGGTATGATACTTGGTCTTTGGGACTGGCGAATTGTTCTGATCGAATTGATTATATTTGTACTTGTAGTTGGGATAACGAGATATGTATCACTGGGTTCAATATGCCTTGTGATAGGATTTTTTGTGCTTTATACGGTGTTTGCCATGAAAGGTTCCTATGACTTTGCATCTGATGCCAAGATGATAGAAAGTATAGTAGTGGCAGGGGTTATAACCTTGCTGGCAATCATTCGTCATAGTGCCAATATAAAGCGTTTGTTTAGTGGTACGGAAAATAAATTGTCATTTCAATTGAAGAAGGAGGCTTAAAATTGGATATAGGAATACTTGGTGCAGGAAGCTGGGGATCAGCACTTGCAAATCTGCTTGCAAATAACGGTAATGAAGTAACGGTATGGTCTATTGATGAAAAAGAGATCAGTATGCTTAAGGAGTTTCATGAGCAAAAGGACAGACTTCCGGGAGTGATATTAAATAAGAACATAGAATATACAACAGATATGGAAAAGACGGTAACAGATAAGGGCATGATAGTCTGTGCGGTTCCTTCTCCATTTATCAGAGGTACTGTCAGAAAACTGTCGGGACTTGTTCCGGCAGGTCAGATGATTGTCAATGTCAGCAAGGGTATTGAAGAAGCGACGCTTAGTACGCTTGTGGAGGTAATAAAAGAGGAGCTTCCTGAGGCAAATGTTTCGGTGCTGTCGGGTCCGAGCCATGCAGAAGAGGTAGGAAGGGGAATTCCTACAACGGTTGTGGTTGGATCTGAAGATGTGGAAACATCACAGCTTATACAGAATGTATTTATGAATGACTACTTTAGAGTATATACCAGTACCGATATAACAGGTATCGAGCTGGGTGGCTCGATTAAGAATGTAATTGCGCTTGCGGCAGGTATCTCTGACGGTATGGGATGCGGCGATAATACGAAGGCGGCGCTGATAACACGCGGTATGGCTGAGATGATGCGGCTTGGAGCTGCCATGGGAGCGGAGCTTAAGACGCTGGCAGGGCTTTCGGGTATGGGTGACCTTATCGTGACATGTACCTCAAAGCACAGCAGAAACAGAAATGCAGGATATCTCATCGGTCAGGGGATGACATATGAGCAGGCAATGGATGAGGTGAAAATGGTCGTTGAGGGTGTATATTCCGCCAAGGCTACGCTTACACTTGCTCACAAATATGGTATTGATATGCCGATAGTAGAAGCTGTAAATAATGTACTGTTTAATGGTAAGGTGGCACGGGAAGCGATGAATGAGCTTCTTACCAGAGACAGAAAATCGGAGATATAGAAATTACTGATATTGGGAGAATGTGACATACGGTATGGCATGTTGCTTCTCCCTTATTTTATAGGTTTTTTCTAAAAAATAGGGTATGGTTAGAATTTTATGGATTACACTGTAATCAAAAGGAATGGATTTGGAGGTTCGTATGTCTTGCAATTCAAACAAAAAGAGAATACTTATTGTAGATGATGATGCAGATTTGTCATTTATCATATCGGATATGCTGGAGTCTTATGGCTATGAAGTAGCGTGTGCGGAGCTTTCTGAGGAGGCATTTGATATGCTGAAGGAAAGGACTTATCATTTGCTGCTGCTTGATATCAATCTTCCAGACAGCACAGGCTTTGAGCTGTGTCGGGAGCTAAGAAGGGTATCTACGGTGCCTGTACTATTTGCCAGTGCCAGAACGAGTGAGGATGACAGAATAGAAGGCTTTGATATCGGCGGTGATGATTATCTGCCAAAGCCTTATTCCATGAAGGAACTGCTTTCGAGGGTAAATGCGCTGATACGCCGTACCTACGGATTTTCTGAGGAAGAAACTATCGTAACTATTGGAGATATCGTAATTAATATATCGGCAAGGACCGTTACAAAAAACGGTAAATCCGTTTCACTTGCCCTTAGAGAATTTGACTTGCTGGCATACCTGGCAGAGCACAAGAACGTGGCAATATCCAAGGATAAGCTGCTGTCAGAGGTGTGGGGAGCATTTTCGGATGTTGAGATGGCAACACTTGCCGTTCATATCAGATGGCTTCGGGAAAAGCTGGAGGACGAGCCCGCAAAGCCTGAATATATAAAAACAATTTGGGGCGTTGGTTATATGATGTCGGATGGGGAATCAGAATGAAGAAAAGGCTTTTGTATATAACAATATTATTTGCTTTGCTGATATTCGGTGTAAGTGGAATTTTCTATTTATCAGAGAAAAAAGTAAGCAGCAGTGATGCAAGAAGAACGCAGATTGTTGCCATAAACGAGTTGACCCAGCTTGCCAAGGACGGAAATTTAGATGAAATGGATGAGAAGGCGGAGACTGTCTGCATGGAGCTGAGAAATGCAGATAAGGTATCCTCCGGTTCTTATAAATTATTATGGCTCGGAGGTACAGCCGTATTGTTTATTGGAATCATTTTTCTGTATTTATATATTGCCGTGCTCCGTCCTTTTGATAAGATGAGTGACTATGCCAAGGAGCTTGCCAGAGGTAATTTCGATATTCCATTAAACTATGAACGCTCCAATTATTTTGGGAAATTTACTTGGGCATTTGATAATATGCGAAAGGAGATCACAAAGGCGCGGGCAGGAGAAAAGGAGGCTATAGAGAACAATAAAACGGTCATAGCCACACTGTCTCACGATATCAAGACACCGATTGCATCAATTCGAGCATATGCAGAAGGACTGGAAGCCCATCTGGACGGCTCTCCTGAAAAAAGGGCAAAATATTTAAATGTAATTATGAAGAAATGTGATGAGGTGTCAAAGCTGACAAATGATTTATTTCTTCATTCCATATCTGACCTTGATAAACTGAAGATTGAGCCGGAGAAAATAGAGCTGTGCGGATTCGTGGGGGTGGTTGTCTCGGAGCTTTCTGCCGAGAAGAAGGACATACATTTTGATATGCCTGATTTCACGGCATACTGTATGGCAGATAAGAACCGATTAACCCAGCTTGTTGAAAATATCGTAAATAATGCCAGAAAATATGCAAAGACGGATATCGATATCAATATTACAAAGACAGAAAAACAGGCTGTCATTTCTTTCAGGGATTACGGAGCAGGAATCCCTGATGCGGATATGCCGTTTATTTGTGATAAATTCTATCGGGGAAAAAACGTAGGAGACGAGCAGGGCTCAGGACTTGGGCTTTATATCGTGAAATATATAACAAATAAACTCAATGGGGAATTATTACTGGAAAATCATTCAAATGGCCTTGAAATAGTTGTGAAACTGCCGCTTTCTTAAAGATTTCATAATATTTTCTTCGCTACAATACCTTTGTAGTCAGAAATACATATATAGAAAATGATTATGAAAGGAATTATGAAATGAAAGAAAAGATATTATCGGCGCAGGACTTGAGCAAGAGCTTTGCGCATAATGGGGAGCAGCTGCACATATTGTCTCATATTGATTTGGATTTGTATGAGGGGGATTTTACTGTAATCATGGGGACTTCAGGTTCTGGAAAATCTACCCTTTTATACGCATTAAGTGGAATGGACAGAGCCACGGCAGGCAAAGTAATCTATCAGGATATGGATATTGTAGGTCTTGATGAGAAAAGGCTTGCGAAGCTTCGTCATGGAGATTTTGGCTTTGTATTCCAGCAAATGCATTTGATAGGAAATCTGTCACTATTTGAAAATATTGTTGTGCCGGGATATCTGAATAAAGAGGTATCTGCATCAAAAGTAAATGAACGGGCAGAGCAGCTTCTTGCGCAGATGGGAATAGAAGCCGTTAAGACCCATATGCCGTCACAGGTATCAGGTGGTGAGCAGCAGCGGTGTGCGATAGCAAGAGCGGTTATCAATACACCGAAGCTGTTATTTGCCGATGAGCCGACGGGCGCATTGAACAGAAGAAATACTACAGAGGTATTGAATCTTTTGACGGAGCTGAACAAAGACGGACAGAGCATACTGATGGTAACCCATGACCTGAGGGCAGCACTTCGTGCTGACAGACTTTTGTATCTTGAGGATGGCAGGATAATCGGAGAGCTTACACTTCCGCCATATCATCCGGAAAATGAAAAGAGTCGCGAGACACAGGTAAATGCATGGCTTTCTTCTATGGAATGGTAGGTGGCTGGTTATGGAGATATGGACATTAGTAAAAGCGAATATAAGACATAGAAAGGGGTCGTTTATCAGTATCGTTTTGCTTATGGTGATAATAAGCATGTCGGTAACCGTTATATTAAGTCTGAAGAGGAACAGTTACAAGAGTATGGATGCACTGTGGGAGAAGGTGAATCCGGGAGAGCTTACAGTAATTATAAAAGAAAGCCTGCTGACAGATGAGCTGCTTAGTAAGGTAGAAGAAAGTACGCTGACGGACAGGGTAAAGGCAGTTGTTTCGGTATGTGGCAGTAATTTGATAGTGAATGGAATTGAGGATGGCAACTCCACATTTATAAGGAAAAAAGACGAGTATTTTACACCGTATAATAGCACGCTGGATGGATACCTTGAAACAGATGTCAGTATCAACAAGGGCTATATTTATATTCCGATAGGGATTAAGTCGATTTGTAATTGTGGAATAGGAGATACGATACGTGTATATACAATATACAACCATTATTATGATTTTACCATTGCAGGATTTATAGCCGACCCAATAATGGGGAGTGCGTCTATAGGATGGAAACAAGTATATGTAAGTGATGAAGATTTTGAGCTGATGTATCATGAAGCAAAGGAGGAGGAGCTTGCAAATGATGCCGATGTGACAGCAGCCGTATGCTTGTTACATATCTATAAAAACAATGATGCCGATATGACATCTGTAGAATTCAGAAGAGAGCTGAATCAAGAAACAGGTATCATCGATTTTGCAGTTGGTTCCATGCCAAAGTCCTTATCGCAGAAATATACAGTGCTGCTTTCTGATATTATAACAGCAAGTCTTCTTGTTTTTATGCTGATGCTGATGGTGGTCGTTCTGATTGTAATGGGTCACAGTATATCGACGAGTATTCAGATGGATTATACAGAGCTTGGCATACTGAAGTCTTACGGATTTTCCAAGGGTAAAATACGGCTTGTGTTTCTTTGCCGGTATCTGCTTGCAGAGCTTTTCGGAGCGGCAGTAGGTCTCGGACTTGCGGTTCCTGTTATGTCAATGCTGAAAAATATTTTCTTTGGTAATACAGGTTTCTTATCCTCCGGAAGACTTGATTGGAGAAGCAGCAGCATGTTGATATGTACCATGCTTGTCATATCCGCATTGTTTATCCGGCTTATGACAAGAAAAATAATAAGAATTTCACCGGTTAGGGCAATATCAGGTGGAAGAGCGCCGGTATATTTTGACAGCCCGGTTAAGACAGGAATCAGTAAAAGGAGTATACATGCAGGTATTGCATTGAGGCAGTTTACATCAAATAGTAAGCAGTATATCGGGATTGTGGCTATCGTTTCGATTCTGGTATTTTTTATGATGACGGTTATGGTGCTGGGAAATATTCTGAATTCTAAAAATTCATTGGAGGCAATGGGTTTGATGGTTTCGGAGATCAGTATTCAGTTTAGAACCGAGCTGTCAGATGAACAGCTTGATGATATAGAAGGGGTAGTAGAGGAATATACGGTTATCGCCGATAAATATTATTATGCATCGCTCCATCTTTCGTTAAACGGCGAGGAAACCATGTGCACAATATTGCGTAATCCTGAGGCAACGCCGGCTGTTTCTAAGGGCAGGACACCGCTTTATGACAACGAAATCGTTATAACAGATGTGCTTGCTGAGGAATATGATTTAGATATAGGTGATGTGGTTGCGGTATCTCATAATGACATAAAGGCAGACTATCTCGTTGTCGGATACAATCAAAGCATGAATGACGTGGGTATGGTATTCTTTATGTCTCTTGATGGTGCAAGGAAAATCGGAATTGAGGATATATATTATGGAGAATATTCACTTGATGATAACAGCAGGGCGGATGCGATAGCGGAAAGGATAAACGAGATATATGGTGAACTGGTAGTGGCAGAGGCTATTTCGGAAGGCGAAGGCATGGATCTGTATGAGGAAATAATCAGCATGGCAAAGATTCTGATATATATTATGTCGGTTATTTTTGCGTTAGTGGTTATACACATGGTATGTACAAAAACCTTCCTGCAGGAGAGACGTGATATAGGAATCTATAAGGCGTGCGGCTTTACATCAGGTATGCTGCGGCTTCAGTTTGCAGTACGCTTCCTGATTATTTCCATAATAGGCTCATTAATCGGGTTGATACTCAGCCTTACATTATCGGGTCCTGCTATTTCACAGATGTTAAGTCTCGGGGGAGTATCGACTATTAGCGTCAGCTATACGCCTGTTACCTTTATTCTGCCGATATCAATTATATGCTTATGCTTTTTTGTATTTGCGTATTTTGCTTCAAGGAAAATAAAACGAGTAGAAACAAAGGAACTGGTGGTGGAGTAAGGTTAAATGAAAATAGAAAACGACCATACAGAGGATATGATATCCTGTATGGTCGTTTTTTTTACTTATAACCTTATATAGAAGTGTTAATGCCGTTAAAATACAGTTATAATTCTATGCTATTTGCAGCAGCATGAACGATATCTTTGCTTTGTTTCTTCTATTTTCTTGCTTTCAGCAGGCGGAGTAGGATAGTAACCTCTTTCAGACATCATATGAAAGATGTCATCCTGAATGTCATGCTCGTCTGCAAGGATGTGAAGCATCGTGTTACGCACATCTTCATGGGCACATTCATTTGAAAAAGTATTGAAATTGCTTGTGGTAGCCTTGGCTGTTGAAAGTGCATCACCGTAAATTTCTTTTTCTGAATAAGTCTGGCTCATATTGTTTTCTCCTTTTCATAATTATTCTGGTTTAAAGTAATGAATATATCTGGTCAAAATGTGACTGATGACGATTCGCGATTTCCTGAAATTTCATTTTCGTTTCATTGTCTTCCGATTGTTCTGCCAGCATATTGTATTTTTTTACAAGCAGTTCCTCATCGGAAAGGGAATCATTAATCAAAGATAATTCTTTTGCTGATAAATTTGCCATAATATCCTCCTTAATACTTTTTATATATACATATATATTGTGTACGATTTTAGAAAAAATATAGATATATATAAATCAAATAAGAAATATTAAAAAAATTTAAATTGACATAAACTAATTGCCTTAGTATAGGCATTGTGTTAAAATATAACAAATAGAATTGTGCATTATTTACAATGTTGTAAAAATGCATTTTTTGTTATATGGGTTAATATTTTGTTCACAAACTGTTTACATTTAGCTTGTGTTATGTTAATCTAATAAAAATAGGGGGGATTATACCCCAAAATGTAATTTATCTTATATTCATGGATGTATAACATGGATTTTACATAAACACATATAAGAAAAGGAGAGACGGTTATGAAAAAATCAACGAAATGTTTATTGGCACTTTTGATGTCAGTTGTAATGATTACAACACTGATACTTCCTAACTATTTGTGGTCAGATGCTGCTGTCGGAAGTGATTATAACAATTTGGCAACTGCAACGGATGCGCTTCCATATGATATAGGCATGCCTGAACTCTATGCTGTAAACACGAATCTTTCGGAAGCCCAAATAATTGAACAGGGAACTCAGCATCCTTTAGTTAATGTTGTTACGACAGAAGGCGTAGGTGCCAGTGTAGATATTGATGGACAGAACAGCTCCGATGGAGACTTAAATGACATAAAGAGAAATTCCAAAGCGACAGTAAAGTTAAAATATACGATTGCAAATTCATCAAAGTCAGATTCGACGATTTGGAGTTATCCGCTGCCGGACAGCCTTACAAGTTTTCAGGCTACATATGAATCACCGGCAAATTTGACTGCTCCTGGACAGACAGATGCTGTAGGCTTTGCATTTGTAAATAATGGCAGGGTGTATATTGTTGTTACAAATGAGGAGTGGTATAATTCACAATCTGATGTTCAGGGTACGCTTAAACTTGATTGTGTATTGGATTCATCTAAGATTGGATCAAACGAGACAATTGATTTATCTTTCCAAAAGACGCCGGATACCAGCACGAATACAACGGTAACGATTCATTTTGTGGATGCCGGTTCAACGGATAGTAAGTCTGTTGATTTAAATGGTGACACGGTTACTTATACAATTAAATATGTATCCACTGTAGACCGTGAAAAGGCAACTCTTACTGATGTTCTCAGTTGGAATGGAGCGACTGATGAATTGCTCGCCAAAGTGGATACGAACAGTTTTAAGCTGAAGACGGGAAGTGAGTGGGATTCACCTCAGGAAACAATTATACCAAATATGACATCAGATGGTTTTACTTATGAGTTGACGAATATTAAGGCTGAGACAGAGTATTATATTTCATATTCTATTCATGTAACAGACCAGAATTATTTGGATTTACAGAGTATTACAAATAAAGAATATTTTACAAATGTTCTTGAAAATGGCGATACGGAAGAAACCACGGGTGATGAAACCCATACGGATATAAAGAAGAACTGGATTGATAAGGAATTAAGCACAACATATGATTCTGATGGCAAACTGGTTATGAAATGGAAGATAACCGTAAATCCATCAGAACCCAAAACCAATATTGCAGGAAAGCTTGTAACAGATACATTTTCCGATAATCAGATAATTAATTCTGATATTACAATAACGGATGCAAACGGAAACACTATAGATACAATTTCAAAGGATAGTATTAATAGTACAGGTTTTTCCTATACATTCTCCGATGACGGAACGTATCAAGATACATATTATATAACATATCAAACGGTGTTAACTGAGAGTGCACTTGAAAGTTCAGTGGCTTCCATTGATAATCAGACAAAAATTAATCTGAATACAAGTGATGACACAACTACAACAGCATCCGTAACCGATACGGTTTTAACCAGTAATAACCTTGTACACTTTACAAAGGAGTTTCAGTCAGTAGGGGATGACAATACGAGCTTAGTCTGGTTATTGACTATCAAGCCGGATGTTCCGCTAACATCTTTTACGTTAACGGAAGCTTATGATTTGGTTGGTTTAAACAGAGATAATATAAAAGTGAATAGGATTTGGACGGATTCTACTGATATTTATAATAGGGATACAAGTGTAGATAATCTTTCTAGTTACGGCTATACACTTTATAATCCACTATGGCTTAACTATAATAATTCGGATAATCCTTTAAATGAGCCGCTGTATGTAGAAGTTGAAACACCGATAATGACAGATGTCGAATATGAAACATACAAAAATCGGGCATTATTAAATTATACATACAACAATGCAAACAAACAAATAGAAGCAGAGGATACATATACACCGCCGGTAGATTTGAAATATGACCTCTCTAAGTCAGGTAAAATTGGTGAAGACAATGCTGTTACTTGGACAGTTATTGTCAATGATTCTCAAATAACATATGATGATGCGTATAATGTTGTTGCAAAGATACAGGATATTATTCCAGAGGGCATGGAATTGGTAGATGAGTCTTTGACATGTACATTATATCAAGGTTATATACAGTATCCTCTGCAAGTTAGCAGTAGTGATTATTCCTATGATTCGGAAAGTAGAACATTGACAATTAGTGCGCCTACAGTTTCTGAGTGGGGCAACAATGTAGAGAATACAATTAGTGGTCAAAAATTTGCGTTTACATATAAAACAAGACTGACTGATTCAGAGTATTATATAAAGGACGGAAATCCGCAGGCAGCCATATCTTATACAAATACGGTCAAAATGTTGGATAGTGAGGATAATCCTTTAAAAGAGGCTAGCGGAACTGTAACATTTACGCCAAATTATTTGGATAAAAATGCTGTTGTCAAAAATCAAGAAACCGGTGCAATTACATATCAGGTTGAAATTAATCCGGATAAGCTTACATATTATCCAGATTCTGATGTGGAGCTTGTATTTTCAGATGCATTACCACATAATGTTACCTTGTCCCCGTTAACGGTTTCGCTTATAGATGAGACTGGTAATGCGGTAGATGGGGTGGCTTATAGCAGTGAAACGAACACTTTGACCATTACTGTTCCGGATAGTCAACATTTTACTTTGACTTATACAGTATTTTATCTTGGGGGGCAGGAAAAGCAGGAGGTTTCTAATTCTATTGTACTGGTAGGAAATGAAACGATTTATTCCGATGAAACCTTTGAATTTAGTAGTAGCAGCAGCGGTACGATGGAAGGTACTGATAAGACCTTTAATTTGATAAAGGTAGATGCTGACAGTATCCAGACAACACTACCAGGGGCAGCCTTTGAACTGTATGAAGTACCGTTTACAAGTGACAAATCTGATATTGATTTAAATAATGCCCAGCTTGTGGAGACGCAGACAACAGATGAAAATGGTATTCTTACTTTCGGTGACTCTAAAAATGGCGGTACATCTATCACAGCAGATATGTTGTATTACTATATAGAAAAAACGGCACCAGGTAATTATAAATGTTCAGAAACAAAATATTATTTCTGCTGGAAATCAACCGATTACCAGACCATTAGCAATATTATGAGTACAAAGCACTCAGATATTTCTTATACTGAGATTGTAAGTGCCGGACAGTCATACATAGTTTCAAATGAAAAAGAAACAACACCAAGTACCGGAAGCCTGAGTATTACAAAGAGCTTTGGAGAGACCATTCCTTTGACGGAGGCTGAGAAAAATGCAATCCAATTTACAGTAACTGGTCCGAACGATTATAGCAAGACATTTACTTATGCGGATATGACAAACGGTGTGCTGAAGATTTCGGGTCTGTCGCTTGGAACTTATACAGTAACAGAGAGTAATGCGGAAAAGGATGGATATACGCTGGATATTACTTATAAGGTAGATGGTAATGCGGCAGAAAAGGCAGAAGCAACTGTAGAAAAAGATGTAGAGACAACAATTGAACTGATAAATGCCTATATATCAAATCAAACCAGTGTAACGGTAACGAAGGCATGGGAGGATGATGATAATCAGTATGATACCAGACCAGCCAGCGTAAGTGTACAGCTTAAAGCGAATGGTGTGGCAAATGGAGATCCAATAACGCTTAATGCAGCAAACAACTGGACATATACATGGAGCGGACTTGCAGAGAATGCATCAGGAAGTACTATAAAATATACTGTGGAAGAGGTTGGTACTGTAACTGGCTACTCAGCAGTTGTAACAGGAGACGCAACAACAGGATTTATTATTACCAATACGCTCAATAAGGAGTATGAAGATGGAACTGTAACCTTCAAAATTCAGAAGTATGCTACAGGAACAACAAATCCTGTAGTTGGAGCAGTTTTCTCAATAACCGATAAGAATGAAGTAAAGATTACAGCTACAACAGATGCTGATGGTGTTGCATCATTTACTGTACAGCCTTCAGGTAATGAAGATATCATTTATACACTTGCTGAGGATTCTGCACCAACAGGCTATGAGAAGACGGATGATAAATGGACTGTAACTGTTAAGAAGGATGGAACAGTAACAGTTAAAGCTCAGACGGCAGATCCACTTGTACTTGTATATAACTGGATAGCAGAGATTGCGAATCTGAATAAGGATGCAAATGGTAATTATGTAGTATATAACAATGAAGTTGCTGACATTGTAATCACAAAGACGATTAAGGGTGATGTTACTAAGGAAGAGGCAGAGGGAGCAATCAGCTTCACAGTAACAAATTCAGATGGAAGCTATACAAAGACAATTAAGCTGACAGATGAGGGTGTTACATATGATGCAGCTTCAAACAAGTATACAATAACACTTGAGAATCTTCCTGTAGATACATATACAGTAGAAGAGACAACAAAGGATATTACAGGAAATACAGTAACAGTTAAGTATTCTGTAGATGGTGGAGCACAGGAAATAGGTGATACGGCTACAGATATTCATACTACAGGTGGCAATATTACAAATGTAGATTTTGAAAATGATTACAGTGAGGATAAGGGAAGCCTTAAGATTGTAAAGACAACCAATGGCGGAACAACCCCAGCAACAGCAGAGTTTACAATCGAAGGACCAAACGGCTACAGCAAGACAGTCAAATACAGTGAGTTTACAAATGGCGAGTATGTGGTAACAGACTTAGCCCTTGGAACATACACGGTAACAGAGTCAGTAGACAGTGCAAAGATAGAGGGCTACAGCTTAACGGTAACCGGAAACGGAAGCACAGCAACCGTAGTTAAGGATGGTACAGCAAGCGTAGAGCTTATCAATACCTACAGTGAGGATAAGGGAAGCCTTAAGATTGTAAAGACAACCAATGGCGGAACAA